>JBEDNN010000001.1:0-7524 GCA_041170585.1 Pseudomonadota bacterium
GCAACCCCTAACTTACCAATGTCATACGCCAAAAAAGCAATATCTATCGGGCTACGACCATCGGGATCTATATACCTATATGGGTTATTGTTCGCATACGCATAGCGGTTATGGCTGTGGATATTGTCGGTATCAAAACCAACAGGATCCATACTCATAAACCGACCTATCGCTGGGTTATAGTACCTCGCACCCATGTATGATAAACCAGTATCGTTGGCATACGGCTTTTCGGTATAACCAATTATGTTGGTGAATTTAAAACAGAACCTTAAATTTGATACTAATTCCGTTTACTCATTGTGCCTAAAAGATGGATATACAATTGAAAAAAATTCTTGATTCAATTTTAATAAACAATTATCTATCAAATCTATTGAGCAATCATGCGGGACATCTATAGAAAAATAATCATACTCTTTTAAAGACACCGTATTACAATTTAATTTATTTAACTGAATTAGTACATTAGATATACTTTGCTCTTTGTTTAATCTAAGTATCCAAATAGTTGTTCTGTTAGATTGAAAAACATGGTTCCATGAAATTACGTTATTTGAGGTATCTAACTCTACTGAAACAACATCGCCCACTGACAAATCATTAATAAACAATGGTGGAATGTCGATTCTAAAGCCTAAATCCATTTTTGTACAAGGGATATTCTCTATAGCTACAGGCGGCCAACCATCTTCCACCTTTAGAGAAAAAGCCAAACTATTAGATTGCTTTATTGATTGATCATAATTTATCACGGTGTTGCCCTTTCCATAGCATGACGATCTTGATGGCATAAGGGGCAAAGCACAATAGCTTCACTATGCCTTCCGCCACCGTCTTTAATTGCAGGGTCATGATGAACTTGGGCTTGATTATTAGGTGTCGGAACCCCTCTTTTGCTAGCTATATTCTCAACACCCCTACCACAGTCTTTACAAGCCATATTGCCACCATTTTCGGCTGCATTTTTTTCTTTAGCAAACGTTTTTTGTGCTGGGGTGAAGTCTCCAACACGTTTTCCAGAGTCTGTTTTTACAACACGCCCAGCCGCCGCCGCATCCACTACATCTTTTTTAGCATATTTTTTACTTAGTTCTTCTATAAGTTTTTTTTGTTCTAATACGCGTTCTGTTTGTTTTGTTAGTCTTACTGTTACTTTTGCAGCTGCAGTTGCTTGATCAACACCAACAGGTATAACTGTGGACGCAATTGACGCACTAGCTAATAGTAAATCTGTTTCATTAGATACACCAGATGGGACTTCTGCTGCAGTTAATAACCAATCTAGTGAATCTGGAATAACTCCAACGGCAGGAACACTTCCTGCAGCACCTAAAAGAGTATGAACAACTGGGCTTACGATTTCAGAATAAAAACCTCCTTTACTATTTGAAATAATTTTATTTCTTTCTTCCATATAAGAAATAACCTCTGGCCTATTCATATATTCTCTATATTCAGCGGTTTCTTGCTTTTCCTGCATTATGCAACCAGCTCTTTGACAATAATCAGGAAATCTAGGATACTGAAACTGCTCATATTTTTCTGGTACTTTACCAAATAATTTTTCATAATCTTCACAAGTTTCCCCTATACAAGACGAATTTATTTCTTCTTGTTTTTTAGCTTCTGAAATTAAAAATTCCTCTTGTTTTTTAGCTTCTAAAACTCTAGCTTCTGGTGAGTTGTAATCTACTGCCCCTGGTACATCACAGAATACACTTTGATTACCATTCGTACAATATATTTTTTCAGGCAACGGTGGCGGTGGTTTAGCAACAATTAAAGGTTTTAGTTCTGTTTTACTCAATGAGTAGGCTTTATCTAAATCACCTGAATTCCCATGCAATCTATTGTGTGTTGTATGCTTCGTGCTATACCTTCTTTGAAGGGTATAATTATCATAATTTTGTACATTGTCATACGTTGTTGTATAACGATTTAAATCATAATAAGCAACACCATAAGCGTGTGGCTTGAACCCTCGGTTATACACTTCATACTGATGGACAGGGGTCATTGCACCTGTGCCTTCTAAAGAATAGTTGCTCATTTCTTCAATATACCCATTGGGTACTTGATTATGTCCACGTGTAACCATCATCAAGTTACCTGTGGTATACGCACCTAAGGCTACATCAACCTTGGGATTGGGAATATTGCCATAATTAAAGATTCGTGCTCTGGACTCATAAATTCCATTAGGAACATTACCTGATACAACAATCGCTTCACAATTTTTACTACCTTGTGGCATGTGTGGGCAACCGACTGGATTAGGAATCCTCTCACCACCATTTAAATCGCCTGTATGACTTGCTTTTGCACTTAATTGATTAAAATAAACATTGTATTGGCTTGGATACACTTGTAATGCACCATCACCCGGTTTATTCCAATCAGGCGGTGGATTGTTTCGTCCATAGGTTGTACTACTAATTAATACAGGCGTTGTAGGTGTACTATACGTTTCTGCAAGTTCATTGGTGCGACTGCCTGTATAAGTAGGCAATAAACCTTTAAGATCAAAATCAACTAAACTGGCAGTTCCTGTTGTAGGCGTTGTACCAACGGCATACATTACAAATTGATTGCTGGTATTATCTATAGCACTTCCACCGTGTACTTGTACATTAACGGGCGCACCCAAGCTGTGATAAGTGCATAAATGATCATGCATTGAGCAGGATGCTTGGCTATCTCGTGGTGTAAATAAGCATATAGCAATACATATTAAATATACAAGATTAATAATTTTCTGATAGGATTTAAAAGTCATTCTATTCATACTGTTTTTTTAGTTAAAGTATGTTGAAGTATATTGGTGATTGATATTGTTTGTATAACTATTATTATTATTAGTATTTATTTATTTTGTATACAATTTTTTAAAAATTTTATTACAGATAATATAGAGTGATATGACTATTATGATTAATAATAGGATTGCCCATATATTAATAAATATCCATTCGCCAGTTGAAATACCTTCTTCAAACAAGATAATATCAGGGGATAACTTCCATAATATATTTAATCCTTGAGTATGTTGATACACTGCCATCATTGCTTTAAGTGTCTTGTCTGATAAAACAATTGTATTATCTATACCTGACATTAATATACAATATTTTATAAAACCCATAAATAACAGCAAACATGAAGTACCGCCCAATATAATATTAAAAATAGTACTAAGATATATTTTTTTAATGATAATGCAATACTTCATAAGACTTAACTTTTTTCATAAATAATTATGATTGTTTATAAAATATAAATGAAGACGAATCTGTGTGTTCGTCCTCATTAATTACTTATTTATTTATTGTGAATTACCTTCCCAGCGATGACGTTCAACATCGGTATCATAAGTTTTTTGTGTGCCGTCTACGTTTTCAAAGGTTACTAATAACCCTTTACCTTTTCTAACGACTTCATCAGTTTTAAATGGGCCTGCCCATAAGAAATAATTTTCATCATACTTTGCTTCATGATTAGAATTCTTAGGACGCATGATTATTTTTCGAGTTGCAATGTCAAATGCCATCATTTCAATCGCTGTTTCAGCTATGAATAATTGACTTAATCTATATATTCAGTGCCTTTTAGCAACTGTGCTGCAAGCAATGTATCAATATTGTAAGCCGTTGCTAAACTATTAATATTAACAATATCACGGCAAGTGCCTGCTATCCACTGTTGATTGCCATCTATGTCAATGCTGCTAGGCATCAATACGTGGGTTGAAAAATTTAAACTTAATTTAATATGGTGACTGACTATTACCAATGTTTTACCGCTGTGCTTAAGTATTTCTAAATGTTGTAGCTGCTGTACTTCGTCTAAATGATTGAGTGGTTCATCTAAAAACATTAAGTTAGCCTGTTGTGCTAAAGTTAATGACAAAGCAATACGCTGTTGCTCACCGCCACTGCGTTGCGATATAGGCTGGGATAACCACAGTTCAGGTAAGTTATTTAAAAAATAATTGTTGTGTATTGATGTATTGATGTTTAGTAAATTTATCAACTGTAAAATACTTAAATGCCCACTCCAGTCTAATCGTTGTGGACAATAACTACGTAATTTAGCAAAATCTTTTATATTGGCAGTGTTTGGTGTATAGGTATGCTTTATTAAATGAATAAAGTCATAATTTACTTGTCGTCCTATTAAGGGTAGCCCTGCACAGGCGTGTAGAATACTGCTTTTACCGCAGCCATTTGCACCCAAAATAACCCAACGTTCACCTGATTGCACTTCAAAAGACAGGTGTGCTGTTAAGTTGCGTTGTTGCTTACTAAGAGTATTAATACAGGTATTAATATACAAATTATTTATAGCAAACACCGTTGATTTTGTAAAAATAGGTTTTACAGCTTCAGTATTAATTTTCGTTTTAATTGCTTTAGTCAAATTAATTAAATTCATGGCTTTGACGTAAAATTAAAGTTAATAAAGTACCCGCCCCTAATAGCCCTAAAACTGCCCCAACGGGAATAACTTGAGGTGCAAATAAGCGTAAAGCAATTTGGTCGGCTATAAGCACTAATATTGAACCTGTTAGGCTTGATAGCCACAATATATGTCGTAAGGCTAAGTGATAGCGGTTGGCTACACGGTGCATCAATAAAGGGGCAACTAAACCTACAAACCCGACACCGCCGGCAATACTAAATGAAGCTGCTACTGCAATGCCAGCAATTAAGCAGGCACTATATCTCTGTTGTTTAACCTGAACGCCTGCTGCTTGAGCCAATAAATCGCCTAATTGTAAACGCGACAAATAAACGCCCTGTGATACGACATAAATTAAACAAATCAGTAAAGATACGCTGGGAATCAATAAATCAAGTGTGCTAACGACCCCCCCTAAATCACCCATTAACCAAAATACTAAGCCGCGTAAGTTAGAATCAGGTGTTAAAGACATTAAAATAACGACACCTGTGCTACAAACAGTTGATAGCATAATGCCCCACAAAATGGTTTGCATGGCATTTAAACGACGGGCTACAGATAAAACTAGTGCTAGTAATAGTAAAGCCCCCGCTAATGATGCACCGCTGACTGCCCACAATGGCCATCCCGCTAATAAAGTTAAAGCTCCTGCTAATGATGCGCCACTGCTAACACCTAATACATAAGGTTCGGCTAATGGGTTACGAAAGACCCATTGTGTTAAGCAACCAGCTAACCCTAATAAACCACCTGATAGTAAAGCTGCCATAGCACGTAACCATTCCAATTCAGCTACAGCACACAGTAAAGGGTTATTATTAATATTAGTGGAAACGAGTTCAGTTAACCAGCAAGGCATTGAGTTAAATTAGTAATAATTTACAGGTTATAAATTAATTGTAGTGTGATGTAATACACGATTAATATTTACGTTTAATAATATTTACGTTTAATATTTATTGTGTTTGTTTTTAAAAAAACAAGTAGGACAAGTAAGACTCAATATTATACAATCCGTTATGCTGTACTTATTTGTAATAAATTGATTAAGCAGTAGTACATAGAAATATATTATAAAAATTAATATTACTAAAGAAGCCACTAAAAACTATGACACCAACCCATAATATTCAAAACTTAATGCTTAATAATACGACTACGCCTATTTTACATAGTAAACACCTAGAAGATGTACAGGGTGCAATAGATAACCGTCAATTACCAATTGCACGTGTAGGTATTCGTCGCCTCAAGTGGCCTTTAATGTGGCAGGCTGTTCATGGCGTTGTACACACAGTCGCTGAATTTGAAATGACGGTTTCATTGCCGTCTACTCAAAAAGGAACGCACATGAGCCGCTTTATAGAGGCTTTAAATGATATGACAGCAGCAGGCACGGTGTGGAATCCTTTGACTGCAAAAGCATTTTTATCAAATTTACTGATTCGTTTAGAAGCACAAGAGGCTTTTTTTACTGTTACTTTTGATGTTTTTTTGCCGAAAGCAGCCCCCGTTACTAAAACAACCGCTTTAATGAATTATTGTGTCACTTTACATGGGCATGCACACCATCAAGCGATTGATTTAGATTTAGAAGTACGTGTGCCTGTGATGAGTTTGTGTCCGTGTAGTAAAAAAATTGCTGATTATGGCGCACATAATCAACGTTCGCATATTCATATTAGAGGGGCAATACATGATACACCTACCCATCAATTAGGTATTGAAGATATGATTCGTTGGGCTGAAGAATCTGCTTCGTGTGCTTTGTATCCGCTTTTAAAACGAGCTGACGAAAAGTATGTTACAGAATATGCTTACAATAATCCGCGTTTTGTTGAAGATTTAGTACGGGAAATTGCTTTAGCTGCTCAACATGATGGGCGTTTAAGTGATGTACGTATTGAAGCTGAAAATTTTGAATCTATTCATAACCATAGTGCTTACGCTATGATTTATGTTCCTAATGCTGTTTAAAAGACATTTAATTTAAAAGACATTTAAAATAATAAAAATAAAAATAAAAATGGAGTTATTATGAATTTACCTACAAATATACAAACAGATACGCAAACGGACAAACAAATAACACCATTAAAAACCAATTTAATTGATGGTAAAACGATTGCAGATAATTTGCGTGCGACTATCAAGTTAGATACAACACGGCTATCATTTAAACCTGGTTTAGCCGTTATTTTAGTGGGTGATGATCCTGCTTCATCAGTGTATGTAAGCCATAAAATTAAAGCCTGTGAAGAAGTTGGTTTTTATTCTCATTTAATTCGTTTAAATATACAGATAACTCAAGATGATTTATTAACAGAAATTGCTGCTTTGAATCATAACGCCGCCATACACGGTATTTTGGTGCAAATGCCTTTGCCAAAGCATATCAATTCACAGGCCGTTATTGCTGCTATCAATCCAAATAAAGACGTAGACGGTTTTCATGTATCCAATGCTGGGGCGTTAATGACGGGTTTTCCGCGTTTAGTGCCTTGTACCCCATTGGGTGTTATGGCTTTGTTAGAGGCTGCACAGGTTCAATTACAGGGGGCACATGCAGTGGTTGTAGGTGCGAGTAACATTGTGGGTAAGCCACAAGCCTTATTGTTACAAGCAGCGGGTGCGACAGTCACAATTTGTAATTCAAAGACACGGGATTTAACTGCACATTTACGTATGGCTGATATTGTAGTGGTTGCAGTGGGTAAGCCTAATTTTATTGTGGGCAGTCAATTAAAACCTGGCGTGGTGGTTATTGATGTGGGCATTAATCGTCAAGAAAACGGGCGTTTGTGTGGTGATGTTGATACTGCCAGTTGTATGGGTATTGCCAGTGCGATTACGCCTGTACCGGGTGGTGTTGGGCCTATGACGATTGCTTTATTATTGTCTAACACTTTAAAAGCGGCGACTCATTGAATAAAAATAAAGGTAATGTTAAATTTTAACTTTTACAGTATTTATGTTGGTATATTGTCTTGTTGATTTTACTAATTATTTCTTAATTATTAAATTTCTTTTATCAGTGATATTTTAACATTACCAAAATAA
>JBEDNN010000002.1:0-14419 GCA_041170585.1 Pseudomonadota bacterium
CCGATACTATGCACGAATTAGTGACTAGACTGTTTATTATTAAATATAATCATTCAGTATAAAGTATTGACATAAAAATCTACCATTATCAAAGTTCTATTTGTACCACTACCAAAAAATTGATATTAATCATATAAATTTAATATTTATTGTATAACCAATCAATTAATTAACTAAAAATATACTTTCTGTTTGCTAACACGTATAAATAATACAGTTTATGTACAGTATCAAATGAAAAAGCCGCTATATGCGGCTTTTTTTCGTCAAAATAATACCCATTAAAATAATGCTTATTAAAGCAATGCACGTTAAAATAATACTTATGAACCAAACTATTATTTTTTACAAATATTTTTTGAAGTACTTTTTGAAGTACTTTGTGCTATGTTGTATCGCATTAATGTCATTCATGTGCTTTACTCAACCTGTATATGCAGGCAAACAAGCGGAAGAACCTGTTGCCGATGCGGTTCGACAATCATTAACTACAGCGATTGCTGACAAAAAAATACCACGTTATAAGCCTTTAAATGCCGATGATACTAACCGTTATAACCAATGGCTAACGCTCAATGATATGCGTTTAGCCAAACGCCGTAAAGATTTATCGGCTTTTGCTAGGCTTGATATTTTAGAAACAGTATATTATGAGGCTAGCCGTGCGGGTATAGAGCCGACTTTAGTATTGGGTTTAATCCAAGTAGAAAGTAATTTTCGTAAATATGCTATTTCACACGCTGATGCACGTGGTTTAATGCAAGTGATGCCTTTTTGGACGCGTGTAGCGGGTGATGGTGATACTGCTAAACTATTTGATATTATGGTTAATTTACGCTATGGCTGTAGCATTTACCGTTTGTATTTAAACCGTGAAAAAGGTGATCATTTTCGTGCTTTAGGTCGCTATAACGGTAGCTTGGGTAAAGCAGAATACCCAAATGCTGTACTAGCGGCATGGAAACAGTGGCAATGAACCTGCTTTAATATTACTAAAAATAGTATATACGGGCAGAAAATGTTCTGCTCCAACATATTGAAGGTAAAATTAAAAATATATACATAATTATCAAAATAAATAGGCATAAAATGACCCGCAAAAAAATAAATCAAACAGTGCCATTAGTTTCTATACCGACACCACCACCCAACACGCCTATAGCGGATAAACGTTTTTCATCAGAAGTATGGCAAAATAATCCGTTCTCACAATTATTAGCGCAACAATACTTAATAGGTAGCCAGTGGCTACGGCAACAAACAGAATTAATCGCCAAGCAATTTCCTGCTGCCAATGCGGTTCAAATGCGTTTTATGACAGAACAAATGATTGCTGCCAGTGCCCCAAGCAATTATCTAGCAACTAACCCAGAAGCTTTAGCAGCCTTAGTGGAAACTAACGGGGCAAGCTTGCAAAATGGTTTAGCGAATATGCTATGTGATTTACGTAAAGGGCGAATGACTCAAACAGATGAAACGGCCTTTGAAGTGGGTAAGAATTTAGCGGTATCACCTGGTGCAGTTATATTTGAAAATGATTTTTTTCAATTATTACAATACTCACCCAGCACGGCAACGGTACATTCTATACCCTTATTGATGGTTCCACCTTGTATTAATAAATTTTATATTTTGGATTTACAACCAGAGACTTCGTTCGTAAAGTACGCAGTGGAACAAGGGCATACTGTCTTTTTAGTGTCTTGGCGAAACCCTATAGATTTAGAACTTAATCATGCTACATGGGACGATTATATTGCCCAAGGAATTGTTACAGCAATTTTAGTGGTACAAGCTATCACTCAACAGCCCACTATTAATGCTTTAGGGTTTTGCGTAGGTGGTACTTTACTGACCACTGCACTGGCAGTTTTAGCGGCAAAAGGACAATCCCCAGTTGCTAGCTTAACATTACTGACGACGCTATTAGATTTTTCTGATCCAGGTGTTTTAGGCGTGTTTATGGATGAACATCAGGTTAAACAACGTGAGCAAACCATTGCAGTGGCGGGTAAGGGCGGTTTAATGTCCGCTAAAGAATTGAATAACTCTTTTTCTATGTTGCGTCCCAACGACTTAATTTGGAATTATGTAGTGAGTCAATATTTAAAAGGTCAGCCCCCTCCTAAAGCGTTTGATTTGCTATATTGGAATGGTGATAGTACTAATATTCCAGGACCCATGTTTGCTTGGTACTTGCGTCATTTATACTTAGAAAATCGCTTACCAAAGGGAACTTTAACTGTCTTAGGTGAAACAGTTAATGTATCTAAACTCACCTTTCCGTGTTACGTTTTTTCTGCCAAAGAAGACCATATTGTGCCGTGGCAATCAGCATATATCTCCGCTAAATTATTGGGCGACGATGGTAAATCAGTTCGTTATGTACAAGGTGCGTCTGGACACATTGCGGGGGTCATTAATCCTGCCCATAAACACAAGCGTAGTTATAAAGTATCTGAACCTTTAAGTTTAAAAAAAGGGTGTTTAAGTACCAGCCCAGAAGTTTGGGAGGCATCAGCCCCCGAGTTTGCTGGTAGTTGGTGGGTTGATTGGTCGGCGTGGTTGGCACAATATGCGGGTAAAAAAATAGCCGCAAACACTATTTTGGGCAATGAGCAGCACCCTGTTATTGAAGCTGCACCAGGACGCTATGTAGCCGTACGTGCAATGCCATTATAAATATAACCGTATTATTTAGTTTATTTGGTTTATTGACTTCATTAATTTTATTTATTGATTTATTTGTTTATTTGGTATTGCTACTTAAAAATAGTTATTGTGTTTTTTATCTTACGCAAGCTCTATTTTGCTAAGAAAATTTTAGAAATATATACTTTAACCATATTAAAGTAGCAATGCCGTTTATTTATTTATTGATTTTATTTACCTATTTAACTTATTCAGCTATTTAAACCTTTTAACCTATTAACTATTTATGACAACTTCTACACGCCCTCACGCTTTGTTAAGCGTATCTGATAAAACGGGTATTCTTGAGTTTGCACAAGGTCTAACCGAGCTTGGATTTGTATTGTTGTCTACAGGCGGAACTGCACAGTTATTGCGTCAAAATCAAATTGCGTGCACTGATGTGGCTGATTACACTGGCTTTGCCGAGATGATGGACGGGCGAGTCAAGACTTTACACCCTAAAATTCACGGAGGTTTGTTAGCAAAGCGTAGTACTGCTGCACATCTGGCTGCTATGCAAGCCCATGAAATTATGGCTATTGATGTAGTCGCGGTTAATTTATATCCATTTGCTGCAACAGTAGACAATCCCAATGTTCATTTAGACGATGCGATAGAGAATATTGATATTGGTGGTCCAGCCATGTTGCGTAGTGCTGCTAAAAACCATGAATCAGTATCTGTTGTTTGTGAACCATCAGATTATGCGACTGTATTAGGGCAGTTGCAAGCACGTACACAAACGTTAGTACATCGCCGTCATTTAGCTGCAAAAGTATACGCACATACGGCACGTTATGATGGAATGATTGCTAACTTTTTAAGCAGTTTACCTATAGATGGTAACCCACAAGCACGTCAATTGTATCCCGAAACTTTAAGTTTACAGTTTAATAAAATTCAAGATTTACGTTATGGAGAAAATCCACATCAAACTGCTGCTTTTTATGCGGACACACACATAGCTAAAACCAAGGACTTTAAAGGCTTATTAGCCAGCTATTTTCAGTTACATGGTAAAGAATTATCGTACAACAATATTGCAGATTCTGATGCTGCGTGGGAATGTGTACGCCGTTTTTCACCTAAGCAACATGCTGCTTGCGTCATTGTTAAACATGCAAATCCCTGTGGTGTAGCGATAGCAATTGATGGTTTAACTGCTTATAACAAAGCGTTTAGTACTGATAAAACATCGGCTTTTGGGGGTGTTTTAGCCTTTAATTGTGAAATTGATGTATCAATTGCCCAAGCGATTAGCCAACAATTTGCTGAAGTTGTTATTGCTCCCAGTTTTAGTGTAGAAGCACTCATACTGCTAAAAAGTAAGCCTAATGTACGCTTATTAACCATTGCTTTACCTGAAACAGACGTATCTAACCTTTTAGAGGTTAAGCGTGTAGGGGGGGGGATATTGGTACAAAGTTCAGATACACACCGCATTAATACTACAGACTTAACTTGTGTAACCGATTTACAACCCACTTTAGAACAATTAAAAGATTTAGAATTTGCTTGGCATGTCGCTCAATTCGTTAAAAGCAATGCCATCGTATATTGTAAAAATGGTATGACTTTGGGCATTGGGGCAGGGCAAATGAGCCGTGTTGATTCAGCAAAAATAGCCGCTTTAAAGGCACACCATGCAGGCTTTGATTTGACAGGATCTGTAGTTGCCAGTGATGCATTTTTTCCATTTCGTGATGGTTTAGATGTATTGGCACAAGCAGGTGCGGTGGCCGTCGTACAACCAGGAGGCAGTATGCGTGATAATGAAGTTATTGCTGCAGCCAATGAACACCATGTGACTATGGTAGTTACAGGTGTACGCCATTTTAGGCATTAATCAATGCGAATTTTAGGCATTGACCCAGGTTCACGGGTAACAGGTTTTGGTATTATTGATATTTTACCGTCTCATCAGTCTTTGTATGTAGCCAGTGGGGTGATTAAAACGGTACAAACTATTAATGGCAAGTTTGTTGGTGGAAGCTTGGCTGAAAGAATTGCTGAAATTATTCACGGTATTGATGAAGTATGTCAGCAATATACACCGACTGTTGCGGCAGTTGAACAGGTATTTGTTAATGTTAATCCAGCAGCTACTTTAATGTTAGGTCAAGCACGCGGGGCAGCCATTGCTGCCTTGGTATTGGCTAAGTTGCCTGTGCATGAATATACGGCATTACAAGTTAAAAAATCAGTAGTTGGACAAGGAAAGGCTGCTAAAGAACAGGTTCAAGCTATGGTTATGCGGTTATTAAATTTACCTTCTTCTCCCAGTGCTGATGCTGCCGATGCGCTGGCTTGTGCATTGTGTCATGCACAAGTAGTAGCAATGCTTTTTTTTACAGGAAAAACAGGCACATCTATGGTTAATCCTACGACAGGCAAACCTTTAAAACTTAAAGCAGGGCGTTGGGTTTGATAATTTCTTACATTATGCTTAATATTTGCTATAATATTGATTGATATATTGATTAATAATTTATATAATTATTTACTAATATATAGTAATTATATATAATTACTTGTTCTATTAAAAATGGCTTCCTAGCTCATGCTTGGTTAGAGCAGCGGACTCATAATCCGTTGGTGCCGTGTTCGACTCACGGGGGAGCCACCATATTTAAAGCCTACTGATTGACTTAAGTAGGCTTTTTTATTTTCATTATTTACTATTTACTGATTTATTTAGTACCTACTTTAAAGTCACCCGCCGCTTATTGTAAGCGACTTAAAGCGTGAAGTAGGTATCATAAGCAAGTACTATAAGTGAGTGCCATAAGTAAATGTGCAAAGTTAAACCGTATTAGAGCGACGGCGAAGTACTTTTTTAAGCCATATTTGAAAATCATCAATTAAGCTAAAAGCAACTGGAATTACTAGTAGGCTTAATATTGTTGAGGTGATTAATCCTCCAATTACAGCGGTTGCCATAGGTGATTTAAATGAACCATCGGCTTTACCCCAACTCATTGCTATGGGTAACATACCCGCACCCATAGCCAAGGTAGTCATAACAATAGGGCGGGCACGTTTATGACAGGCATCAATCAAGGCTTCCCAGCGACTCATACCGTGGTCACGTTGTGCAGTAATTGCATACTCAACCAATAAAATAGAGTTTTTAGTTGCGATACCCATCAGCATAATTAAACCAATGAGTGAAGGCATAGAAAATGATTTATTTGCTATTAAAAGTGCAATAAACGCGCCACCTAAAGACAACGGCAATGCCAACAAAATAGTAATAGGTTGCAAAAAATCTTTAAATAAAAGTATTAATACAAGGTAAATACACAACACGCCTGTTAACATTGCAAGTCCGAAACTGGCAAATAACTCACTTTGTGCTTCGGCATCACCCACTTCACGTTGAGTGACTTGTTCAGGTAAATTGAGTAGGCTGGGTAGTTGAGAAATAGCAGCTTTTGCATCGCCTAAAGGCATATCAGACAGTTCAATGTCAAAGTTAATATTGCGTGAACGGTCATAGCGATTAATTTCAGCAGTACTGCTGCCTATTGTGAAGTCAGCGACTTGTGCCAACATAACAGGCGGTGTGTTGGGTTTACTGCTAGGTACAGTTAAGCGCGACAACGCAGATAAATCTTGACGGGTTTCATCAGTTAATTTAACTACAATCGGAATTTGTCTTTGTGCTAAGTTTAGTTTTGACAAGGTGAAGTCATAGTCTCCTGATGTCGCTATACGCAAGGTATCACCCATAGTGTTTGTGCTAACGCCTAGTTCGCCAGCACGTGCTTTATTAGGACGCATGATAACTTCTGGACGTACCAAAGAGGCACTAGAAGTTACCGCACCTAAACCGCTAATAGTACGCAAATCTTTTTCTACTGCTGCTGCCGCTGTAGACAACGCCATCGGGTCATCGCTAGCCAATACTAAAACATATTTTTCACCTGAACCACTTAATCCAACTGTAGAGCGTACACCCGCAATTTGACTCATTACTTCACGTATCTGTGTTTCAATAGCTTGTTTGCGAATATTACGTTGATTACGTGGAGCCAGTATCAATGTTAAAGTTGCTTTACGTACTTCAGAAAAACCAGCCCCAGAAAAAGCATCATTACCTGCAGAACCAGCACCGATAGTAGTGTATACGGCTTGGACATAAGGTACTTTGGCAAGCAGTTGTCTGGCTTGTTCAGCTGCTGCAATAGTCGTGGTTAAGGCTGTTCCAGGCGGAAGTTCTAGTTTAACTTGCGTTTGTGAGGAATCTTCAGCAGGAATAAAACCCGTTGGTAACAAAGGGACTAGTGCAATTGAGCCTGCAAAAAACAAGGCAGCCCCTAACATAGTCCACCAACGGTACTCTAAACACCATGCAGCAGCCTTTAAATACCAACGGGTAATTGGACCATCTTTTTCTTCACCCGCGACCAAAGGTTTTAGCATATAAGCAGCCATCATTGGCGTGAGTACACGGGCAACCAATAATGAAGCCATAATTGCCAATGAAGCAGTCCAACCAAACTGCTTAAAAAACTTGCCCGCAATACCTGTCATAAAAGCGGTCGGTAAAAAAACAGCGACCAAGGTAAACGTAGTTGCAATAACCGCTAAACCAATTTCATCAGCAGCTTCCATCGCTGCTTCGTAAGGCGTTTTGCCCATACGCAAGTGTCGTACAATGTTTTCTACTTCTACAATGGCATCATCTACCAAAATACCTACCACTAAGCTAAGTGCAAGTAATGTGATAACATTTAAACTAAAGCCAAAATAGTGCATACCAATAAAGGCAGGAATAACTGACAAAGGCAGTGCAATAGCCGAGATAAATGTGGTACGCCAATCATGTAAAAATAAAAATACTACGACAACGGCCAGCAAAGCACCCTCGTAAAGAGAAAACATAGAACCTTCATAATTTTCATCAATGGGCTTAACAAAATCAAATACGGGTGTGATAGTTAAATCAGGGTGAGTGATTTTTAAAGCAGCTAAAGCATCTGTTACACCTTTGCCTACTTGCAATTCACCAGCACCTTTACTGCGAACAATCTCAAAGCCGACTACTGGTTTTCCGTTTAGTAAGGCAGCCGAGCGCGCTTCACTGACAGTATCACGGATTGTTGCTAATTGTTTAAGCAACACAGTACGACCATTGTTTAAGGCAATGGGTAAGTTTTCTAATTCTTTAGCTGTTTCAACTAGCCCTAGTGTACGAATAGTTTGTTCTTGATTATTTAAACTGCTCCGTCCTGCTGGGGTTTCAGTTTGATTTTGTTTTAAACTACGGTTAATTTCAGCAATAGTTGCACCCAAAGCTTGTATTTTTTCAGGGGCAATTGTGATGGTAATTTCACGATTAACGCCACCTACTCGGGCTACACTGCCAACACCTTTAACAGATAACAATTTTTTCCCCACCGTATTATCAACAAACCAGCTTAAGGATTCATCGTCCATAGTTGGTGAACTAATGGCATAAGCTAAAATAGGTGAACCTGAAAAATCCAGTTTATTAATGAGCGGTTCACGCAGATCAGTCGGTAAATCACTGCGTACTCGACTAACGGCAGTGCGTACTTCGTCTAGTGCTTCTTGGCTTAATTTTTCAAGAGCAAATTCAGCCGTAATGATGACTGTACCCGTTTGAACTTTGGTATAAATGTGCTTAATGCCTTGAATATTGGCAAGGCTATTTTCAATTTTCCTTGCAACTTCTGTTTCTAATTGTTCGGGCGAAGCACCCGGTAAACTCGCCAATACACTAATCATCGGCACATCTAAATCGGGGAAGTTTTGTACTTTCATTGATACAAAACTCATTATTCCAGCTAAAGTCAATAGTACAAACAACATAATCGCAGGAATAGGATTGCGAATTGACCAAGCTGATAGATTAAATCCACCGCTAGAATTAGACTTAGGGTTTTTAATATTATTATTACCTTCAGAAATATTTAAGCTGTTCATGGTGTAATTACTTTCACAGTATCACCATCACTTAAAAAAGCTGCACCTGTTGCGACTATTTGGTCTGTTGGAGACAAGCCCGATATCACTTCAATTGAATTTTTTTCGCGTTGCCCAGTCACTATTTTTACTTGAGATACTTTATTAATATTTTCCTGATTGTGTATGGTGGTATTGTTGAGTGTGTTATTAGTATCGGTATTATTATTAGTAGTGTCGTTAGTATTATTGTTGTTATTGTTAGAGGTACTGTGAGGGGTATTTTTTTTCAAAATAAATACCGAGTTAAAACCATCACGCAATACAATACTGCTACTAGGAATAGTTAGAGATTTTTTGCTATTACCAGAAAAATATCCACGTACAAATTGCCCAACTTTTAGAGTGCTTCCCGGTAAAATATCAACATAAACGATAGCATTTCTAGTTTGTGGGTCTAAATTAGGGGCAATTTTTCTGATTGTACCTGTTGCAATGACTGTAGGCGGCATATTGTTATCTTCTATAGTCACAGTATCATCGCGTTTGATTGACGGTAGTTCGGCACTGGTTACTTCGGCCTTCCATTCTAAACGGCCCAAGCGATTCATACGAAATAACTCCATTCCTGCGGCTACAACGCTGCCGATAGCTGCGGTACGCGCAGTGATGATGCCACTGTCAGGTGCACGCAAAACAGTGCGGTTTAAACGCAATTGCTGGATAGCTAAATTGGCTTTTGCAGATTCTAAGCGTGCTAAAGCAGACTTTTCTTGAGCTAGTGTTTGGCTAACAGCTTGATTACTATAAAAACCTTGTTTCGCTAATTCGCGAGCCCGATTAGCATTGTTGCGTGCTTCGTCGCTATTGGCTTGTGCTTCGGTAACCTGTGCTTTAATTGCGGTAATTTCAGCATTTAAAGTGGAGTTATCAAAACGAGCCAATATTTGCCCTTTTTGTACACTGTCGCCTACTGACGCATTAATATCTATTAACTTTAAACCTGAAACTTCTGCACTAACACTGGCTTCTTGCCACGAACCAACGGTACCATTAGCAAAAAAATGTTCAACTAAAGTTTGGTATTCGGGTTGAATAACAGAGACTGTTAAGGCAGGTTTACTCAATTTAACTGTTTTTTCTGTTACAGGTTTAACAGTTTTAGCAGTAATAGCAATGTTAAAACGTGTAAAAAATACAGTTAAACTGATAAGGAAGAGCAATATGAGTAGTGTAACTATGATTTTAATGGGGGTGAATTTCATAAAATAGGGGTAATGTTCGCTAAATAAAATTAAAAATTAAACAATAAATTAAGCAATAAATTAAGCAATAAATTAAGCAATAAATTAAGCGGTAAATTAATAAATAAAAGTGATTATAAGCACTATTTTAACCAAAAATAATTGCTACAACAGACCATTACAGTTATAAACACATATTTATAAAATATATGTTTTAAGTAATGACTAAAATTATTAAATATATATATTTAAATATATAAACAATAAACAATAAACAATAAATATTATGAATATTTTACCTATTAAAAAAACATTAAATATGCCCCGCATACCCCGTTTTTTTCTACCGAATATACCTAAATACCTATTAAAAGCAGGTTTGATTGAGGTGCCTAAAAATGTAGCACACCATATATATGTTTTACGTTTAAAACAGGGTGATACTGTACAGTTGTTTAATGGTTGCTCTGTAATATGGCAGGGTGTTATTGTGGAATTATCTAATATTTATGCACACATTGATTTACAAACACCTGTAAATGAAGACTTTATAATGGAATTACCGTTTTCAATTACCGTAGTACAAAGCCTGATTGAACCTAATAAAATGGATTGGGTGATAGAAAAAGCCGTAGAGCTGGGCGTTGTTTGTTGTCAGCCGATTGCAGCAAGTCGCAGTGTAACTCGCTTAAACGCTGAACGGGCAGCTAAACGCTTAATTCATTGGCAAGCAATTGCTGTAGCCGCTAGTGAACAATGTGGTCGTAGCCGCGTTATGCAAATAAATACACCCTTGTCTTTAAATATGGCTTTAAAACAGTTCAATGCCTTACAGATTAATAATAAGATTAAAATGACTCATTTACTATTGCATCCTGAAGGTGGTACGTCATTACAATCGTGGTGTGCCAGTCAAAGCCCACATCCAATTATTTTATGGGTAGGCCCAGAGGGCGGGTGGTCTGAGGCTGAATTATTACAATTGGAATCAATAGGTAGTCAACGAATTACTTTTGGAAAACGTGTTTTTCGCACAGAGACAGCAGCTGTTGCGGTTAGTGCAGCCGTTCAGGCTTTATGGGCTGATTAATCAGTATTCATTGTGGAAATAGTTGCCACTAATTGTGGCATATTGGCTGTATTCGGGTGTGAAAAATAATGTTTTAATGTATGCGTAACCGTTGAAAAAGCCAATTCTGACCAAGGAATTTCAGCGTATGAAAATAAAGCGACTTCTAAACTTTCTACACCTGCTTCAAAAACACCGTCTATTAAGTCGGCACTGTAAAATAAATGAACTTGACTGGTATGAGGAAGGCTTAGTACGGCTAATAATTGGCGTAGCTTTACTGTTGCGCCTGCTTCTTCTAAGGTTTCACGAAGTGCGCCTTGTTCGCAAGTTTCACCCAGCTCCATAAAGCCCGCTGCCAGTGTCCAATAACCTTTACGTGGTTCTATGGCACGTTTGCATAATAACACTTTATTTTTCCATAGCGGTAAAGTACCGACCACTATTTTAGGGTTTTCATAGTGTATAAAAGCACACTGTGTTTGGGTACACACATCTCGTTGATGTGTATCACCTGCTGGAATAATGCGTTGCGTTGAATGACCACACATGGAGCAAAAATAAATCATAATGGTTTTTAGCTTTACTAAAGGCTACTTAATAATAATTAAGGTATTTGGTATTGCTACTTGATAATAATTAAGGTATTTTTTATCTAAAAAAATCGTTGTTCTTACTTGTTGTTCTTACTAAAAATTTAAGAATTTAAGAGTTTAAGAGTTTTTTAGAAATTTATACCTTAAAGTGTGTACTTTATACTATATTAAAGTAGCAATACCATATTCTTTACTGCATTATTTAATGATTGCTGCTTTGCGTAATTCTTTTTGATAAGCCTCTATTTTTTGCCCAAGTAAACTTTCTTTAATTTGCGCACTGGCTTCAGCAAATGTGGGTGGCGTTACATCGCGTATATCGGTTACTTCAATAATATGAAATCCATATTCTGTTTTGACAGGTTCAGCAGTTAGCTCATTTTTTTTGAGTGCAATGAGTGCATCTGCAAAGGGCTTAACGTAGTTGCCCGCTGCTGCAAAGCCTAAATCACCGCCTTGTTCAATAGACCCAGTGTCTTTACTTAGCTTTACAAGTGATTCAAATGATTCACCTGCTTTTAGTTTAGCGATGACATCTTTTGCTTGTGCTTCATCGTCTAATAAAATATGACGTGCTTTATATTCTTTATTGCCCAGTGTAGCAATTTGTTTATCATATTCTGCCTGTGCTTGTGCATCAGTAACTGGGTTTTTCTCTTTAAAAGATTTAATAGCTGCACGGACTAAAAATTGGGTTCTTGCTAAAGCTAATTCAGATTCTAAATCTTGACCACCCAGTTTTTTCTTGACAGCATCTTGTGCTAGGACTTCCATATCAATCATGCGGCTGATTAGCTCTTTACGTTGTTCGGCAGTAAATTTGGTAGCAGTGCCACCATTTTGTATTTGGTTCAACTCTTGTTGTTTAATGACAAAATTAACTACAGTGTTGTTTAAAGGTTTGCCATTCACTGTAGTTACAGGGATATCATTTTGTGCGCAAGCAACGCTTAAAGCACTAAGGGCAGTGACGAGAATGAGGTGTTTAAAATTTGATTTCATAAGAGATGATTAAGGTTAAATACGTGTATACATTTAAAAAATGTAAACTTACAGCATACAAATTTAAATATTAAATATTAAATATTAAATATCAAATATTAAATATTAAATATGTACTTAAAAATATAAGTCTACAAAATTTTAATTCAAAAATAAAAAATATAAAAATAAAGATAAAAATAAAAATAAAAATAAAAATAAAGATAAATATAAAGATAAAATAAAAATAAAGATGAAGAGATAAATCCTGTTTATCCTTTAATTTTGAAAATCCTGATTCAAATTATTATTTATACAAAAAAACATTTTCAAAACTAATGAATCAACCTATACGCAAATCCAGTTTTAAGGCGTGAATATAGCCTTGTGTTGGATTACAGATAGCATATTGACTGTCCAGTAAATCGTGTAACACCGTATATACCATCTGATGCCGTTTAACTGCCGTAGTATTTGCAAAAACAGTGGATTGCATACTAATTGAAAAATGTTTGCCGCCACTTGTACTACCTACATGCCCCGCATGTTCATGGCTGTCGTCCTGTAGGTGACAATAAGTAGGTGAAAAGTGTTGGTTTATTCTTTGTTCAATGATGGCGAATAAAGAAGTCTGATTTAGAGGTGTTTGAGTATTATTCATAATGATTATTCATAATGGGTTGAATCGTTAGTCAAAGTACTTATTAGTCAGGTTGTTTAATAGTGGGTTGTTGAATTAAATAAGCACGAAGCACATATACCTGTACCCCTATAAATACCATAGTCACGCCAGCAAAAAATAGCTTAGACCAAGCCCATACCTCTGTAGTAACGGTATAAGCCAAAATGGTATTAGCCGCCGCCATAACCAAAAATAAAAGTATCCAAAGAGTATTCAGTTTAGCCCAAGTGCTTTCTGGTGGATTAAGTGCCATGCCCAAAGTTGCTTTAACTAAATTTTTTTTGAAAAAATAATTACTGATAAAAAATCCCGCAGCACTGGCTATATAGACGATAGTGGGTTTAATTTTAACAAACGTTTCATCACGTAATAACACAGTGAGTCCGCCAAATAAAAGGGCTATACCTGCTGATATCCACTGCATTGAAGTTATTTTTTGACGCGTTAATTTGAGTATGATTAACTGTAAAACTGTCGCTGCAATTAAACAATAGGTAGCAATATAAATGTCTTTAAATAAAAGATAACTCACTAAAAATGCCGCGATGGGTAATAGTTCAAGAAATTGTTTCATACAAAAATAATGTTAATTGGTTATTAAATTAGTTATATAAATTATTAAATTTATAAAAATATAAAAATATAAAAAATTGAAGGTTAATATAGTTTAATATATTTATATGGTGGGTTTAAATGTTAGTGCTGACCCATTTACACAATACCTTAAACCTGTTGGTTCTGGACCGTCAGGAAATACGTGTCCTAAATGGGCATCACAACGTGTACACGTAATTTCAATACGCCGCATTCCATAAAAATAATTTTGTTCTTCAATTTCAGTAATTACTGTATTGTTAATCGCTGCAAAGTAACTGGGCCAACCGCAGCCCGCATCAAATTTAGTATTACTTTTAAATAAGGCGGTATCACAACACACACAATGATAAACGCCTAATACGCTTGATTTTAAGTCCCAATATCTACCTGTAAAGGCACGCTCTGTTGCCGCTTGTCTGGTGACTTGGTAATCTAAATCACTAAGCTGGTCACGCCATTCTTGTTCGGTTTTAATTAGTTTAGTCATTGTATTTAACAGCTTTAAATTTTTTGGTAGTGGTACAAATAGAACTTTGATAATGGTAGATTTTTATGTCAATACTTTATACTGAATGATTATATTTAATAATAAACAGTCTAGTCACTAATTCGTGCATAGTATCGG
>JBEDNN010000003.1:0-40609 GCA_041170585.1 Pseudomonadota bacterium
GTCATGTATTTTCCTACGGTTTATTTATTATTTATTATTTATTATTTATTATTTATTATTTATTGTTATTGATTAAAATCCATTGTTAAAATTTGAAACAACATATTATGAATAATTTACCCACCTCACAGTTTAATTTTTATATACCTAATCATTGGATTTGTAAAACAACTTTAACATTGTCTTTAGCATTTTCACTGGTAGCATGCGGTAGTTTAGGGCAAAACACATCAAATGTAGTATTATCAGCGAGTGATGCAACACCCGCCGAACTGTATAGCCAAGCCAAACAACAATTAAATAAATCTAATTGGTCGGCAGCCATTGAAAGTATGGAAAAAGTACAAAATGCTGATTCACTAGGTATATACGGTCAGCAAGCTTTGTTAGACAGTGCCTACGCACAATGGAAAGACGAAGAACCTGCCCTTGCACTTTCATTAATAGAGCGTTATCTGCGTCAATTTCCTAAATCAGAGGGCATGCCCTACGCTTTATATTTAAAAGGTTTAATTAATTTTGATCGTAACACTGACATGATTTCTTTACTCAATAAAGAACATTTAAGCGAACGTGATCCACAGTCGTTACAAGATTCGTATGAGTCTTTTGCCTTGTTGTCTCAAACATATCCAACCAGTCAATATGCTAAGGAAGCCAATGAACGTATTCCATATATTTTAAAAACATTGGCTAAGCATGAATTAAATATTGCATTGTTTTATTTACGAAATAATGCTCCAATTGCTGCGATTGGTCGTGCTCAAAACATATTAAAAACTTATCCACAAGTCGCCTTACAGGAAGATGCCTTAGGTGTAATTGCCGAGGCCTATCGCCAAACTGATATGTACGAAGCACGTGAAAACACTTTGAGTGTATTAAGAGAAAATTATCCTAATAGCCTTCATTTATTGCCCAATGCCAGTGTGTTATACAAAGCACCTAGTAAATCTTGGTTTAAATTTTGGTAACTTTTGTTCAAACAGTATCTATTAAACAGTATCTATTATTTATTAAATATTAGCCATCATTTCATTATTTATTGGCTACTATTAATGTTGATGTTAATTAAAATATGTCAAAGTTGTTTTGAATGATAAAAAAAATTATTCGCCGCGTGTTTAATCCAGCACCTCATACCACCCACGTAAAGTCAATCCATCAAAAACAAATTATCGTAAAAAAAACTTTAAAATCAGCTACTGAACCTATACACTATACACTAAAACAACACGGTATTGAGGCTAATTTGTTAAGCCGTGCTGCATTAGAGGTATGCGATGGTTTACACAGCGTTGGTTTTGAAGCTTATGTAGTGGGAGGTGCAGTACGTGATATGTTGTTAGCACGTGAACCAAAAGACTTTGATATTGCCACCAATGCGACACCTGAACAAATTATTAAAGCCTTTCGTAGGGCTAAAATTATTGGTAAGCGCTTTAAAATTGTACATGTTATGGTCGGACGTGAGCTAATTGAAGTCACTACTTTTCGTGCTGACAAAGAAGGTGATGAAAAAACGGATGCCCATGGCAGAGTACTCGCTGACAATACTTATGGGACTTTAGCAACGGATGCAGCACGGCGTGATTTAACTGTAAATGCTTTGTACTACAATCCAGAAAACGCTGAAGTCATTGATTTTCATGGCGGTATGGAAGATTTAAAATACCGTCAATTACGTATGATTGGTGACCCTGCAACACGGTATCGAGAAGACCCTGTACGTATGCTTAGAGTTGCTAGATTTGCTGCTAAATTAGACTTTACTATTCATCCAAATAGTTTTAAGCCGATTTTAGAGCTAAAAAGTCTAATTAATAACTGTCCAGCTAGCCGTTTATTTGACGAAGTACAAAAGCTATTTATGTCGGGATACGCTGTACGCACTTTAAATACCTTGCGTACTTTAAACCTTAGCCAAGGTTTATTAACCGTTATGGATATGATGCTAGCTCATCCTGATGCTGATACATTTATTTATTTAGCACTTGATAATACTGACCATAGAGTCAATAAAGGGCAATCAACTACACCTGCTTTTTTATTTGCCTGTTTGCTATGGCACGATGTTTTAAAAAAAGCAAATGATTTGGTGCAGGGCAACGAAAAATCTTTCAACGAAAAATCTTTTCTTGCACGTGAACAAGCAATAACGACTGTTATTAACCAACAGTGTGAAACACTGGCTATTCCCCGTCGTTACACAATAGATATATGTGATATTTGGGGAATGCAAATACGGTTTGAACAAGTGAGTAAGCGCAATTTAAGTATATTAACGCAGCCTAAATTTAGAGCAGCTTACGATTTTTTCCTATTGCGTTGTGATGCAGGTGAGCAACCCGTGGCATTAGGTGCTTTATGGACTCACATGCACTTGGCTGAAAGCCGCGAAGAAGCGAACGAATTATTAGATATTTACTTAGGACAGCTACCTGAATCTACAGCAGCTATTAAAAATATAGTTAAATCAAAAAAACGTCGCCGTAAAAAAAACAATATAAGTAATATATTAAACACTGAGTGTACTAATGAATCTTTAATATCACCCAAATAAATATATTAAATATATTAAACATACTAACTTATGCAGCAATTGTACGTTCTTTTAAGCTTAGGCAGTAATTTAGGTGATCGTTTAGCATATTTACAAGCAGCGACCAATGCTTTAAAACAATTCCCTAACGGCTATATAGCAGCTGCATCGGCTGTTTATGAAAGTCCACCGTGGGGTATTGATGAAACACCTGCTTACTTAAATGCAGCTTTACTATTAACCGTTAATATCCCTGTGTTTAATATTTATAGTGCAATGAATAATACACTAAATGATACTGTAAATAACATAGCCAATATTAATACTGATAATATTAAAAAATTATTAAATACCTTATTATCGTATTGTCAATTAATAGAAAGAAAGTATCACCGAGTCAGAATTAAAAACAAACAGTATGCTGCTCGAACATTAGATATTGATATACTGTATACTGAATTATCAAATGATTATTATAAAAATAATAAAAACCATACAAATGATTGTCAATTAAAAATAATAACTGATAATCAATATAATTATTATTACTCAAATATTATTAAAATTGATACTATAAATTTAACTATTCCGCATACACAATTTTCAGTTCGTGCATTTGCATTAAAGCCAGCATTAGATATTTGGTATAGCCAAACCAGTAGAAAAAGACTATTGTATTGGTATAATAAACCTAATATACAAGTAGATGAAAAAAAAATAATTAGGATTAAATCCATTATATATATATAATTCAATTTTTTAAAGTAAACAGTTACTGTTATTATTACTAATATTGATAATAATTATAAAAAATAAATTAAAATAATAAATATTATAAATATTATAAATATTATAATTTTTTTAAATCTTAAAATAACTTTATTAACACAATTAAATTAATGACTACCCCTCACTTAAAAACGGCTCTTAGTGGCGAGTTAGCCACGCTTGAACGAACAATGATTGATGCAACTATTCAAATAGAGCGGTGGTTTAGGCTTCAATGGCAAGATAATACCCCGCCTTTTTATGGTTCAGTAGACATACGAAATGCGGGGTATAAAATAGCACCAATTGATACTAATTTATTTCCTGGTGGGTTTAATAATTTGTCTGATGAAATGATACCCCTTGCAGTCATTGCTGTTCAATCAAGTATTGACAAATACTGTCCAGATGCTAAACACTTGTTATTAATTCCAGAGAACCATACTAGGAATATTTTTTATTTAGAAAATGTTTTTCGCTTAATTCAAATATTACAACAGACAGGGTTAATAGTAAGACTAGGTAGTTTAAATCCAGAAATAACTACACCAGTAGAACTGATAACACAGTCAAATAATATACTGGTCATTGAACCTTTAATACGTTATAAACAAGGTAATCAAGAACGCTTAGGTTTAGCGGGTTTTGATCCATGTATAATATTACTTAATAATGACCTAACTATTGGTGCTCCAGCTATTTTGCGAGATTTAAATAATCAAATTGTTTTGCCTTCTTTAGAAGCAGGCTGGGCTACCCGTCGCAAAACACATCACTTTTCTATGTATGATTGTGTAGCAAAGTTATTTGCAAGTGAGTTAAATATTGATGATTGGTTAATTAATCCTTACTTTGCTAAATCAAGTGGATTAAATTTCTCTGAAGGTACGGGTATCAGTGCTCTACAAGACAATGTAAGTGACGTACTAGCAAAAATTAAACTTAAGTATACTGAATATAATATTAATGAAACACCTTTTTTAATTGTAAAAGCAGACGCAGGTACTTACGGTATGGGAATTATGCAAGTAAAAAGCCCTGATGACTTAAACCATTTAAACCGTAAACAACGCAATAAAATGAGTATCGTTAAAGAAGGCACTCCTGTACATGAAGTCATTGTTCAAGAAGGTGTTCCTACTATAGAACAAGTAAATGGCGCTACTGCTGAACCCGTAGTATATATGATGGATCGTTTTGTTATTGGTGGTTTTTATCGTATTAATACTCAACGAGGTCGTGATGAAAACTTAAATGCTCCAGGTATGAGTTTCGAGCCATTGGCATTTGAAAAGCCTTGTAATATAGCTGATAATCACTATCAACAAGGCCATTCAAACAATCGCTTTTATACCTACGGTGTCGTAAGTCGATTGGCACTATTAGCTGCCAGTATGGAATCAAATACACGCAATATTATTTAAAAAATATCAAGAATAATGCTTATGATTTTTTTTATTAAAAAACAAAAACAATGGTTTGATTTTATTAAAAATACTGCATATTTTTTGTCTACTTATACTTGGGTAGGCATTTTTTTTGCAATGCCTATATCACGGGCATTATTTAATACCTGTATAATATTAACTGTTCTATTAACTTTATTATCAGGCAATTACTTAAAAAAATATAAAGTAATTAAATCTAATCCAATCAGCTTTCCGTTTTTTATTTTAATAATTATTATATTAATAGGCAGTATTTATACTGTGGGTAATCAACAAAACTTACTAACTAGCTTTTATGTCTATATAAAAATATTTTTTATGTTGCTATTTTTAAGTATCATAGATGATATAAAATTAATTCGTAATGCGTTTATTGCTTTTTCTATGGCTATGATCATTACTTTAATATCAACCTATTTAAATATTTGGTATGTTCTGCCTTGGTCTTTAAGTAAAACAATAGGATTTGGTAATAGCCATCATGTATTTAGAGATTATATTGTTCAAGGGTTATATACTAGCTTTTTTACAACATTATGTGGTTATTTTTATTTGAAAATAAATACTAGCAAGAAAAATACTAGCAAGAATGAAAGCTATGGTATTAATAATAATTTAATTTTTATTTTCTCAAAATCATCTATTATTAAATCATCTATTATTAAATTATTTATTATAATTTTATATATACTGTCTTGTATAAGCATATTATACTTATTAGGCAGCAGAACAGGTTATTTAGCATTTTTTTTTAGTAATACTATATTTTTTTCATTTTTAATATT
This sequence comes from Pseudomonadota bacterium, assembly GCA_041170585.1. Taxonomy (GTDB): domain Bacteria; phylum Pseudomonadota; class Gammaproteobacteria; order Burkholderiales; family Burkholderiaceae_C; genus JBDLSY01. Next base: position 5,544 of record JBEDNN010000003.1, read on the forward strand.
AGACAATCATATTGTTAAACAAAAAAAATATTTTTTTGTTTACGCTTTAGTGTTACTAATTTTATTATCATTAGCCTTTTGTAGTATTTATTTTAGCTCTGAATTATTACAAAATAGAGTCAATTTAGTTGTTTCAGAATTAAGTAACTATACACTTAATAAAACAAGTTCATCTGGTGTTAGATTATATATGTGGATTACTGCTTATAATATATTTTTACAAGCCCCACTTTTTGGTCATGGTACAGGGTCTTATCCAGTATTATCTGAAATAGCATTTAATAATAAATTAATATGTGATATTGCTTGCCCACACCCGCACAATCAGTTTTTATTATTTGCAGTAGAACATGGTTTAATAGGTTTATGTGCGCTATTATTTATAATATGGCGTTTTTTGAAATTTTCTTTTTCACTACATACACCAGAAAAATTATTATTATTAAGTTTTATGGCAATTTTTATAGTTGATTGTATAACTCACGGTGCTTTATGGTTGCGTATGGAGAGTTATTTTTTTGTATACATGTTTGGATTATTAATGTCATACGCTAATTTATCAAAAAAATTACCTCTATTTATTTAAATATTTCCCATATTTATTTACATGTATGTTAGTAACAATTTTAATAGCTATATTTATTTATATTTATAAATTTTTTGTAAATTTTTTATAAATTTTTTATAAATTTTTTATAATTTTTTTATAAATTTTTTATAAATTTTTTATAAAATACTAGTAAAAGAATAATAAATTATATTTTTAGATAAATATATCTCTATAAATAATATTTTTATATTTATTGCTTGTAAAATCGATATAAGCAAAAAACTAGTAAAACATATTTTTATATACTCTTTATTAATTTTTAATAATAAAAACCGTACATTTACAGAACAATTATCTTACTATGCTCAATCATACAAAACGTACTTTGTGTTTTAACACTAAAAAAACTATTGGTTCTGCTGCTATCATCTTAATGAGTTTAGCAGTACAAAACACCAACGCTGTCAGTATGAAAGGTTTAAACCTCTTGTCAAATTTAGGTGAGCCTTTTAGAGCTGAAATTGAGTTGTCTGACATAACAACAGAAGAGTTAAATGCACTAAAAGTAAATATTGCTGCACCAGAAAACTATAGAAAAGAAGGTTTAGAATACTCTTCTGCAATTAGAGCAATCAAAGCGTCCTTAGTAAGTAAAGCAGGAAAACAAACTAAAATAATTCTTAGTAGCACACAATCAACCGATGAACCCATACTCGATATATTAGTTGAATTACAGACTGGCAAAGGTACTGTCTTAAAAAAGTTTACAGCACTTCTAGACTCTCCTGTTTTACAAACTACATTATCAGATATACCTAATTTGACTTCTTTGAGTAGTAGTATTACTGTAAGCAGTATTTCTTCAGGATTGATATTAAAACCAAGCTTAAAGTTAGATTCAATTCAATCAACGCCACTAAACAATAAAAAACCAACGTTTGTTCAGATAAATCAAGCCATCAATAGCAGCACACAACTGCCTAGTTTACCGATTAATAAACTGCCTAATAAAGTAACTATAGAGCCACTTAATAGTGTTAAAGTTACTCAAAAAAAGGCCTTAAATCAAACTGTTAATAATAGTAATAGTGTTATTAAACCTAAAAAAAATTCAAATAACTCAAATAATAAAGATACATTAATAGTTGCTACTACACCTGAAAAAGATTTAGAAAAAATTACAAAAAAAACACCGCAAGAAATTGCTAGTATTCTAGTTAAAAGTGGTGTGAATGACCAAGAGCAAATTACTAAAATTATCCAAGTAATCGCCGGTACCCCCCAAAAAAATGACTCCTCCAGTATTAAAACACAAAATAACCCAGTTATTTCAAGTGCTGATAAGCCCCAGATTGTGGATACACCCACCAATATTATCGTACCTCCATTGCCTGTAATAGATGAATCATCTACCAAAAAGACTATGCCTATTAAGCCGAATACTGCTTTAGACGATGTAATAAAGCCTGAGTACGGTACTAATTTACCTTGGTATGATACTTTATTTGGTAAAATCAGTCTGTTCAGTGCATTGTTGATTTTTTTGGGTCTTTTAGGTTTTAGCATTCAACGATTCTTTCAATTTAATCGCCGTAAACACCCAGAAAAAACAGCCAATCAAAATAAATTTAATAATCAATCTTATTCTAATGAGAAAAATAGCCTAAAAAATACTATTTTTTCAAATTTTTATAAAGAAAAAAATCAAATATTAAGTGAATCAACTGAGTTCCCCTCTTCTCAAATAAATATCGCTGACAGTATATTAGACATACCGACTGACATTTCCCCTTCTCAAATTAATGTTGCAGACAGCATCATTGAAAATGAGACAATAAAATCATTTAATAAAAATGGTGGTAAAAAAGATAAAAACGACACTCATTTAACTTTAAGTGATAGCACCACTTTAATATCCAAAGTTGTTCAAAAAAACAATAATATACCCGCTATTATTAAGAAGCCAATGCTTATGACAAATACAAAACTCATAATCGTACCTAATAAATTGACTAATGAAAGTGCTAGAAAGCAGTACCGATTACTTAAAAATTCAGTGGATACAAAGCCTACCGATTTAACGCCGAAAATCATATTCATCAAATTTTTACATAAAAATGAATTACTAGACGAAGCAAATATTGAGCTTGAGTCGTTGAAAATGATCACTAAACAGCAAGGACCTCAATGGGCTGAAGTAGCCAGTATTTATGATAGTTATCAAAAAAAAGAAAATATGGATTTACATCAATTAAAAACAATTAACTTGCAATTACCATCACAAGACTCTGCTTTAAATTTTCCATTGAACAATGATTCTACTACTGGGTCTTTAAATCTTGATTTAGGTAACTTAACCGTTCTTATGAGTCCTCCGTCAACTGATATTGTCGCACCAAAAAATACTGATTTGAATTTTTCAACTGACTTTACTACACAAATAGGCACTCAATCTAATGAGTCTTATAGTAACAATAATGTTCAAAGCGTAAATACAGAATCCTTGAATTTTATAAAAACTCCTATTGAATTTAACTTATCAGTAGATAATTCATCTAAAAATACTATACCTATGCAAGTAAATTCCAGTCCTAACACACTTTTTATTAAAAATATTGAAGAAAAAATTCCTGTTAATTTTAAATCTCAAAACTTAAACCCTTTGGCTAAAGTACTAACAGTTAAAAATAAAAGTACTACTAATAAATAAACTATTTTAATAATAGTTAACTATTATTAAAAGCACTGATTTTTAAAGCTTAAAAATCAGTGCTTCGTTTTTAAAAAATTACGCTTTTTAAAAAAGATACGTTTGTAGAAGTAAGCAACAATATTAATAAATAATAAAAATAATAAAAATAATAAAAATAATAAAATGATACAGCTTTGGAAAGTAAAACGAGAAGTAAATAGAATTAAGCAACAGACCCATGCTTTAGGTTTAATAATATTCGAGCCTCTAATTCGCTATCAATATAATAAAAATATTGATAAAAATAGACTCGTTAGCCAAGGTATTCAGCAATCAAGCCTTACTTTAAATCATGGCTTTGGTAAAAAAGTTGCTTTGTTTTTAATTTATCAACCCAAAGGTATTAGTTACTCTACCTATCAAACTTGCCAGCATTTAATTAATAAAGGCTATTCGGTTTTAGCAGTATGTAACCACGCTTTAAATGAAAACGATAAAGAAAAGTTGGCTCAACAAACTACTCAATTTATTGAACGGCCTAATTTTGGTTATGATTTTGGTGGCTACCGCGATGGAATTTTGTACTTAAAATCTTTAAATATTACAATTTCTAATCTAATTATTATTAATGACAGTATTTGGTACCCAGTTATACCCGAAGATACGCTTATTGAACGTATGGAGTACTCCAGTGCTAGTTTTTTAGGAGCACTACACATGAGTTCTGAAAAAAAATATTTGTTCAAGGTTAAAAAAACACCTTTTTTTGGATCTTTTTTATTGATGATTAAACAAGATATCTATGAATTAGATTTATTTTTACAATTTTGGAAAACATATCCTTGTAGTGATAGTAAATACCTAACTATAAAACGTGGTGAACAAGCATTATCAACAACGCTATTGAAACACGCTTTTAAAAGTGAGTATTTTTATGATAAATCTATGGTCTATCAATACATAGACCATGCAAATCGCCCTGAACTGGTTAAGTTGCTGAAAAATAGTGTTATTATTGACAATAAATTAGCATATGAAAAAGCTGATGCTCTTGAAAAAGAAAAACAATTATCTAAGTTAGACATATCACTTCACAATATTACTGTTTCTTTAAAAGAGCAAGTGTGGGTAAACGATGCTAAGCGATTATTAAAAAAAATATCTGGTAAACAAAACATATTATCAACTTTACCCATACTGCCTTTTCAGCAATTTGGTGTGTCTTATTTAAAGAAATCTTTAGATCCTCATAACCGTCAAGCATTAAATTTAATTATTCAAGAACATATTAATGTACAGTTAAATTTATATCCAACGGTACTGAAAGAAATAAAAGAAAGACTTAAATAAAAGTTTGAATAAAAATTTAAACAAATTATCTATGCGTGTGCGACAGTTTCTGCAATCATTGTCGCCCAATGCTGACAATCCACAAGGCTTTTAGCTTCAACCATTACCCTTACTACAGGTTCAGTACCTGAAGCGCGCAATAAAACTCGCCCATTATTCTGCAAAGCAGATTCCGCTTGACTCTGAATACTGATAACCTTCGCAGCATTTAACTTTTGTTTAGCATTAACACCGACGGCTAGACGCACATTAATTAACTGCATAGGTAGCCGTTCAAATTTAGCTACACTGTCTGATAAAGTTTGGCTTAAATAATCTAAAGCTTCCATCACTTGCAAGGCACTCATTAAACCATCACCAGTGGTGTGCTTTTCTAAGTTCAAAATATGCCCAGAACTTTCACCACCTAAAACCCAATTGTGTTGATGTAACTGTTCCAATACATAGCGATCGCCTACCCCTGCCCTAACAAATGGAATGCCTTGTGATTTTAAAGCCAATTCAAAGCCCATATTGGTCATTAATGTACCCACTACTCCGTAATGAGTATTAAGCGTACCACGCTTGATTGCTGATTGTGCCAATACAAATAATAATTCATCACCGTCAAATACACGCCCGTCACTATCAACCATCATAATACGATCAGCATCACCATCTAATGCAATCCCAAAATCTGCTTGGTGTAATAAAACAGCGGCTTGTAAAGCATCAGTATGCGTTGCACCCACTTGTTGATTGATATTAAAGCCATTAGGTTCACAGCCAATTTTAATAACTCGTGCACCCAGTTCATGTAAAACTTGTGGTGCGATAGCATAAGCTGCACCGTGAGCAGCATCAATGACTATCGTTTTCCCAGTCAAATTAAAGTTAGATCCAATTGAAGATTTACAAAACTCAATATATCGCCCTGCAGCATCTTTTACACGTTTTGCTTTACCTAAAGAATCTGATGGTACACATTGCACACCTTGTAAAGCATATTTTTCAATCAACAGTTCAGTTTCATCTGTCAGCTTATGGCCTGTAGCATTAAAAAATTTAATTCCATTATCGGTGTAAGGATTGTGCGATGCACTAATCACCACCCCGGCAGATAAACGCATTGCTCGGGCTAAATGAGCTATAGCTGGAGTAGGCAACGGTCCTGCCATCAAGACATCTACACCTGCGCTGGTAAATCCCGCTTCTAGTAACGACTCTAACATATAACCTGAAACACGGGTATCTTTACCAATTAATACTGTGGGACGGGTTTTATGTCCTGATGCTATATGTTGCTGTGCAAATACCCGTCCAGCACCATGTGCCAAAGCTAAAATAGTATCGGGAATCATTGGAGTAACACCGACTGTGCCGCGTACACCATCAGTACCGAAAAATTTTCTTTTGTTATCAACCGTAGGTAACTGGTCAAGTAATTTTTTATTATTTTCCATATTATTTATTATTTATTATTTATTATTTATTATTTATTATTTATTATTTATTATTTATTATTTATTATTTATATTATAAATATACATATTACACAATATATGTATTATATATGTGTAATATGTATTATATATAATTTTATTAAATGATCACATATCAACCTGATTGTAAAAATTTTGCAATTATCTCTGCCTGATTAATATTCATTAAATGGGGTGCATGCCCACAATCAAGTATAGTACTTACAGACAAAAACGGACAGTTACTTTGCATTTTTATCAAAGTATTTATACTTAACAAGTCAGAATATTCACCTCGTAATACGTGTATCGGCAATTTAAAACTACTTAGGCTACGCCATAACTCTGATTCTGTTGCAATTAATAATTCATCAGTTAGACCAGCAATATAATTTTGTGTAGCCATTGCAATCAAAGGATCATAATGTACACGTACAGCGGGTGTTACTTCATTAATTTTTACAAAATAATAATCACATAAACCCGCCCACTCAACAGCATTTTTTGCACCAAAACCTATAAACATTTGCTTTGCATAGTTATCTGCATCTGTACGTGTGTCGAACTGTGTTACTGCACCAATATACTGGGCAATACGATTTAAGCCATGGCGCTCAATAGTTGGACCAATATCATTTAGTATTAATTTACCGAATCGATTAGGTGCAATTAACTGCAATACCATAGCAATTAATCCTCCCATTGAAGTGCCAATCCAATGAGGCGATATTATTTTCAAACCATCTAATAACTCTAAAATATGTTGTGCATAATTAGTAATACTATATTCATCAATATGATTCGCCCAACTGGATTCACCACGTCCAATCATATCAATACATATTACGTAAAAATTTGTATGCTTATTAATATTCTCACAACTTAAATAATTAGCCAAGAAATCAAAATCTCTAGCATTGCGTGTTAAACCATGGATACATACTACTACTGGATTTGATTGATTTCCCCAAGCGGTATAATGTAACGATTGTCCATTATTAAGTAAGTAGTGATGGTGTATCATATTATATAAATATTATATATATTGCGTTATATACTATACTATATTGTAGTATAGTATAGTATATTTATTAATTTACTATCAAGGACGCTTATTTGTCTCCATCATTTCTAATTTATCTTCAGTTACCGATACACGGACTGGTCGCTCACGCGGTACACGTACAGATTTAGGCTGGTTAAGCAGTTTTGCTTGGGCTGTAGCAAATGCAGCCTGATCTGTATTTACCCATTCTAAACCCGCCTCTTTAGACAAAGACTGTAAAGGTGCTTCATCTAATTGAATAGGTTTAACTATTTCAACAGGCTTAATAATAGGCGTAATGACAGGATTTACTGAAACCATTGTTGGCTGTACAGTTTGAGTAGTATTATTTACTGGCGTAGCATTTATTGGCAGTGTTTTTGTCTCAATTTGTGCATCAGTAAAAATAACATCACGCTCTTCACGGTTACGCCCACGGTTACTACGGCGAGCACGCGAACGCGAGTTACGCTCTGCCTGATTTAAATTGTCCTCTATTACTATAGCGTTAAGCGGTACATTAATAGTGGTGTCTAACTGTATATCAATAGCTGTATCAACCACTTCAGCCGAAATTAGCTTGTTTGAACGATTATTATGTGAACGGCGTGACTCACCTCGTTCAGCTTTTAATTCACGGTGATCACGAATAACTTTAACATCAGATGCTTGAGTTTTTTCTATGATAACTGGCAACTCTGTAGTTGCTGTTTCTTTATGAACATCATTACGATTATTTTTAAGTGCACGCGGGGGACGAATAGCATTTGGCTCACGAGGCACACGTTCGTTTTTAGCTCCCCGTTCAAGTGTTTTTCGTTCATCTGCCAGCTTATTTTTTGCAATATTTGTGGCACGAACACTGCTGGTATCATTGTCAGATGATACTTCATGACGGCTACTTCTATGAGAACGTACAGTATTTTTATCAGTGCTACGCTCTGTTTTTATAGGTCTATGTACATGATTATTTTCTTGTGTAGGGCTTACCTTAGTACTTTCTGTAGCAAGTTTATTCAAGTTTTGTCCAATAAAAAAAGCTTTTACTTTGGTCCATAAATCTGCTTTACCAGCAGCTTTACTCACCTGAACGTGGGTTGGAATATATTCTGGTCTATTAGGTGGCGTTACACCTGTTACTTTAGCAACTTGAGGTGCTTTAGCCTGCGATTTATTTTTACTTAAATCTTGCTCTTCTGGGGCTTCTACTAAAGTATATGTCGCTTTAGCAGCATCTAAACGGCTATCATCATGCTTTAAACGGTCTAGTTTATAATTTGGTGTCTCAATATGGCGATTAGGAATCAAAATAACACTAACATTTAGTTTAGTTTCCAAGCTTGCCAAATCAGCACGTTTTTCATTCAGTAAAAAAGTCGCTACATCTACGGGTACTTGGACATGTAAAGCAGCGGTACCGTCTTTCATCGCTTCTTCTTGAACTAAGCGCAAAATATGTAATGCAGTGGAATTAACATCACGAATTGAGCCAACACCGTTACAACGGGGGCAAGCCGTGTGTGAACCTTCTGCTAAACTAGGACGCAAACGCTGCCTAGACAATTCCATTAAACCAAATCGGCTAATTTTACCCATTTGTAAGCGCGCTCTATCATAACGCAAGCATTCTTTTAATTTGACCTCTACTGCCCGTTGATTTTTAGTATCTTCCATGTCAATAAAATCAATGACCACTAAACCACCTAAATCACGTAAGCGTAATTGACGTGCCGACTCTTCAGCTGCTTCTAAATTGGTACGAGTGGCCGTTTCCTCAATATCTCCACCACGAGTTGATCTAGCTGAATTAACGTCAATAGCGACTAAGGCTTCTGTATGGTCAATAACGATACTACCACCAGATGGCAAAGGGACTTGACGCGAATGGGCAGTTTCAATTTGATGTTCTATTTGAAAACGTGTAAATAGAGGAATATCTTCACTATAACGTACGACCCGTTCAGCCATATCTGGCATTACATAACCTACAAACTGCCGCGCTTGTTCATAGACCTCATCATTGTCAATCAAAATTTGCTTAATATCTGCTGAAAAATAATCACGAATAGCACGAATAATCAAGCTTGATTCTTGATAAATTAAGAATGCCCCTTTTGTTTGACTTGCCCCGTCAATTGCTTTCCATAGTTGCAACAGATAATTTAAATCCCACTGTAACTCTTCCAAAGTACGGTCAATAGCCGCAGTTCGGGCAATCACTCCCATACCTTCAGGCACTTGAAGCTGATCCATTAGAGTACGCAGTTCAGCACGATCTTCACCGTCAATACGGCGTGATACACCACCACCACGCGGATTATTAGGCATTAACACCATATAACGACCTGCTAAAGAAATAAAACTGGTCAGCGCTGCACCTTTATTCCCACGCTCTTCTTTTTCCATTTGAACCAGTAACTCTTGCCCAACATGCAAGGCCTCTTGAATTTTAGCAGATGATGGTGCAACTCCTTCTTTAAAATACTGTTTACCTACTTCTTTAAATGATAAAAATCCATGTTTAACATCACCATAGTCAATAAAACAAGCTTCTAAAGACGGCTCTATACGTGTAATGATGCCTTTATAGATATTACTTTTTCGACTTTCGTGACCTGCTATTTCAATATCAATATCAACTAATTTTTGACCATCAATAATGGCAACACGGGTTTCTTCGGCGTGTGTAGCGTTGAATAACATGCGTTTCATGTCAATTCTCCCTAAATATATACACTGCTACTGGCAGAGTTCAGGAAGTAAACCATGGGGTAGTTGAGCAATTACCCAGTATTTAAAAAACCAAAAAATTGGTAAAAACTAGGGTAAAACTCTAGATTTAAACGGCTTAATGCACCTGACAAAAGCGTACTTTACAAAGGAAAATAATGGCGTAGTTAAAGCATATACTATGGTGTGACGGAACGGGTATGATTTTAAATATTATTGTCGCTGATTACAAATACAACCACAAAATATAACCACGAAAAACTTAAAGATGTAAATTTAACACTGTTTGATTTAACACTGTTTAAATTAGTTTTCATATTAAAAATTAACCTTACTTCGCCTTTTATTACAATACATTCAAATTACACTACTCAATTAACACAATGCGTTTAAAAATCCAGCGCGCTACTGGGTCTACTTCAAAGGTCAATAGCGCAAAATTCTTTTATTTTTTATTTTTTATTTTTTATTTTTTTTATTATTTGTACATAATCACAGGTGAGTTATTATTAATTACAGATGAGTTATTATTTTGATAATTTCTGATTTTACTGGAAAAACAGCTAAAAAAACCACTCAGCGTTGCTAAGATAGTTTTTTATTAAATAATAATACTAATAATCGCGTATTGTTACATAGTATTGCTATATATTAAAAATATTCAAGCTAAAAAAACAATCATAAAATAGGCTTTTTAATATTATTTAATAACCCTATTGATTTTTTTATATAACTCAATGGTATCTTCATAATGAGCCTGATTCATTCTAAAACTTACTCGAATACCATCACGCCATGATATCCAAAATACCCGCCATTTTCTGGATGTTGTGTATAACATATTGCAATAAGCGGTGTACCATCAATCTCTTTTATTTTAGTAGTCATATAAAATTCTACTTTACCCATATAATAATATTCAGTTTCTTTTAAATAATCAGGCTTAATAATAATTTTATCCAATTCTTTTTTAACCGTTGTACGGCTTAAAATACCACTGTTTTTTCATTTTAATAAAAGTATAAGTATCATTAAGAGATGGTTTACTGTTAGCAAACAAAGTCATTTCAACAATACTTTCTGTCTATTTTAACGATTCAACAGACCCATGAATAGGCCAATTAAACCGTGCCATGTTTTGTTTTGCATTAAATTCCGTATTGGGTGCAGTATACCAAATATTATTTAACTTTAACAAGTTATATTTATGATTATTGTAATTTGGAGGGACATCACCTTCACAACCTTAAGCCTGTGGCGAGTATGATATTATCAATAGATAAACCTACTCGCTTTAAGTTTTTTGCGACTTCTAACTTACCCTTCATTTCGCCTTCTAATATACCCTCTGCCTTGCCTTGTTTTCTAGCATCTTCAATTGAATTGCTTAAATCCCAGTGCCTTTTTAATAATGAACGGTATACATGCTGCTTTTCGTGACTTAACAATGCCAGTTGAGCTTTCTCAAAGACTTCTTTAAATAAATTGTCTTGAGTATAGATGTATATTGATATTACGATATATTATACTTAATAACACATATATTAATATATCAATATATAAATTTAATTAATAACTTTTAATTACTGTCCGTTCAGCTGTATATAAATTTTCTTTGCCAAAGTATCAGAGATACCATCAACAGTTGCTAAATCTTCGCAAGTAGCCTGTTCAACTCCACTTATACCACCAAAACGAGATAATAATGCTTTACGTCGTTTAGGACCAATACCTTCAATATGCTCTAAGCTACTAGTATTACGTGTTTTAGCCCGTTTCGAACGCATACCCGTAATTGCAAAGCGATGTGCTTCATCACGAATCAATGCCAATAACATCAATGCTGGACTATCATGTGGTAAATTTAGTGGTAATCGTCCATCAGCGAATATTAAAGTCTCCAAACCAACCTTTCTCCCTTCGCCTTTAGATATTCCCACAATGCGATGAAGCTGTGTGCTTAATCCTAAGGCAATAAATACGGCCTTTGCTATAGCTACCTGCCCTATACCGCCATCAATTAATACTATATCAGGCAAACGAGGGATTTCCATTGCTGCTATACGGCCATAATAACGCATTAATACTTGATTCATTGCAGCATAATCATCACCTGATTTAATATTGATAATATTAAAACGCTTATATTGTTTGACCTGTAAACTAATTTTTTCAAATACAACACAACTACCTTGAGTTGCTTCACCCGAAGTATGACTAATATCAAAACACTCAATACGAATATTTGTTATATCTTCTTGTATATCTTCTTGTACATCTTTTTGTATATCTTTTTTACCTATATTTAATTTTATACTTGAGTTTAAATTTAAAAGTATTGCTAACTGTTTTAAACGATTAAATAATATATTTTTTTCACTTAAAAAACGTGCTGCCGCCATTTCAGCGTTACGTACTGCTTGCTCCAACCATAAACGACGCGCACCTTGCGGTTTTTGTAAAATTATTACAGAATGACCGGCTCGTTCGCTTAATAAAGATTGTAATAATAATTTATTATGTACGGTTAAATAGTTATTATTACCACTATTTTTTACATTTTTATTGTTTATAGTAGTATCATTTATAGTATCATTTACAGTATCATTTGTAATATCATTTATAGTATCATTTATTAGTAAATTATTATTATTTTTAATCTCTATTTTATTTATTACTTGCTCCGACTCAATACCTAAATTAATAATTAATACTGAAGGCATTGTTAAACCCGTCCCATCATAATGGTGAGTAATAAATGCTTCTAATACTTCAGATAAACTGGCTTGTTCAGCGTGTGCTGGACGATAAGGTCTATCACCTAAATGTTTGCCATCACGCACCATAGCAAGGTTTAATACAACTAAGCCTGATACTTTAATTAAAGCAATAATATCTACATTTTGCTTGCCTTGATTATCCATCACTTGTTGATGTTGTAGCTTAGACAATGCGGCCATTTGGTCACGTATAACTGCGGCTTGTTCAAACGCATAGTCTTGTGCATAACGGTTCATTTTATTGGCTAACTCATCCAACACATCTTGAGTCTTACCTTGTAAAAATCGCATCGCATTGTTCACATCAAGGCGATAATTTTCAGTATCAATTAAACCAACACAAGGTGCAGAACAGCGACCAATCTGATGTTGTAAACAAGCTCTAGTACGATGAGCAAAAAAACTATCTGTACAATTTCGCAGTAAAAATATTTTTTGCAATAATATAATTGTTTCTTTAACCGCCCAACCACTAGGATAAGGCCCAAAATAATTAGCTTTTTTATCTAACACTCCCCGATAATAAGTCATACGTGGAAACTGATGCAGCGTAAAACGAAGCAATGGATACGACTTATCATCGCGAAATACAATGTTATAACGCGGGTTTAATGCTTTGATTAAATTGTTTTCTAATAGCAACGCTTCAGCTTCTGAACGAGTAACCGTAATTTCTATACGAACTATTTTTGCTACCATTAAGGCAATACGAGAACTAGGCAATTGTTTAGCAAAATAACTGTTGACTCTATTTTTTAAATTTTTTGCTTTACCGACATACAATACAGTATCCTGTTTATCAATATGACGATAAACACCTGGGGTAGAGGGTAAATTTTCTAAAAAATGTGCTAAATCAAACGGTGTCGCTTGATTATTATTAATATTATCATATGCTGGAATAACACTGTCTAAGGTCATTGCAGGTTCACTATAGGGTTTAATCGGTTTAGGTTTTTTAGTTAATTTAGATAACACGACTTAATATAATTTGATATGACTTAATATATATTATATAACTTGATATAATATAATTTAATGCATTACAATATAACTACAATATAACTACAATATAACTACAATATAACTATAATATAATTATAGACAAAACATTTTATATTCGTTTTGATAGGTATTCAGTATCACCTTGTTGTTTCGCCCAAAGATCAGCAAAATAACTGGGAGTTTTAAGTAATTCCTCAAAACTGCCCGCTTCTATTACTTTGCCTGCGTCCATCACAATAATTTTATCGGCATCTACAATAGTTGACAGTCGGTGAGCAATCACTAAAGTGGTACGATTTTTAGAAATGTCTTTTAGTTGCTGCTGAATATTTGCTTCAGTATGACTGTCTAAAGCTGAAGTGGCTTCGTCTAAAATCAAAATGGCTGGATTTTTTAAGACAGTTCTCGCAATGGCTACCCGCTGCTTTTCGCCGCCGCTTAATTTTAAGCCACGCTCACCCACCATTGTGTTATAGCCTTGTGGCAAACACATAATAAAATCATGAATATGTGCTGTTTTAGCAGCCTGTTCAATGTCTAGTTGAGTACATTCTGGCTGACCATAAGCAATGTTATAGCCAATAGTATCATTAAATAAAACAGTATCTTGCGGCACAATACCGATTGCACGGCGTAAGCTGTCTTGTGTTACTTGATTAATCGCTTGCCCATCAATATAAATTTGACCCTTTTGTACATCATAAAAACGAAATAATAAGCGTGCTAAAGTACTTTTTCCTGCACCGCTGGCACCCACAATCGCACATACAGTACCCGCAGCCACTGTTAAATTAAGTGTTTGTAAAATGGGGCGGTAATTAGGATTATTTTTGTTCGCGTCATAGGCAAAATCAACCCTTTCAAATTCAATTGCCCCACCCTTTAAGAGTAAATTGGGTGCATTGGGTATATCTTGTACCTCACGTTCAGCTTTAAGCAAAGTAAATAAACGTTCCATATCCGTCAGCGACTGTTTAATTTCGCGGTATATGACACCTAAAAAATTGAGAGGAATATACATTTGAATTAAAAAGGCATTGACTAGGACTAAATCACCTAAAGTCATCTGCCCCGCCTGTACACCGACGACAGCACGCCACACCATTAAAGTTAAGGCAATACCAATAATTAATTGTTGCCCAATATTTAAAATATTTAAACCTTGTTGGCTACGAATCGCGGCTTGTTCGCTATCAGCCAATATTTCGTCATAACGCTTGACCTCCCAAGATTCATTGCCAAAATATTTAACCGTTTCAAAGTTTAGTAAACTGTCTACCGCACGGCTTTGAGCTTTGGTTTCTAAATCATTCCACGCTCGGCGCATGTGGGTTCGCCAATTAGTAATTTTGACGGTGTACTGGCTGTACACCACAACACTGACCATAACAATGACACTAAACTCCCACGAATATGCCCAAGACAAGTAGCCAATCACTAAGGCAAACTCAACCAATGTCGGCACAATATTATACAAAGTAAAGTTGATTAAACTACTAATACCACGTACACCATGGTCAATTTCACGGGTTACTTGCCCTGTACGGCGGCTTAAATGAAAACGTAATGACAGTTCATGTAACCGCATAAAAGTTGCTTTAGCCAAAGTACGTGTAGTACTTTGTGTCACGTGAATAAACAAAAATTCACGTAATTCAGTAAATAGTGAAGTTGAAAAACGCAATGCCCCGTAAGCGATAACTAAAGCTAAAGGTGCAAAACTTAACGGATTCAGTGATTCTGTATTTATATTTAAACCATCAACTAATCTTTTGAGTACAAGCGGCACAGAAACAACTGCTAATTTGGCTAAAATTAGGCAAATAATAGCTGCTAATACCCGCCCTTTATGCTGCCATACATAAGGTAGTAGCTCTAAAATAACCCGCCAATCATTGTGATTAGGTAATTTTTTTAAATCATTAGGGGCATCAGATGGGCGGGCATAGTGTCGCATAAGTTCTATTTAATTTAATTAATTCGCATACCAGCGACTGCACCAATTGTCGGTTCTAAAATATATATACCTTTATCATCTTGACCACTAGCAGCTAATACCATTGCCTCACTGACACCAAATTTCATAGTTCTAGGTGCAAGGTTAGCGACTACTACCGTTAGTTTACCAATGAGTGTTTCCGGTTGATAAGCACTGGCAATACCACTGAAAACAGTACGGGTATGGTCTTCGCCTACATCTAAGGTTAAACGTAATAATTTTTTTGAGCCTACAACAGCTTCACAATGGATAATTTTAGCTACACGTAAATCTACCTTAGCAAAATCATCAATGCTAATTCTGGGTGCAATCTCTACTGTACTTGATGTAGCAGCGGGTGTGGGCAACTCTGTTTTTTCTGCGGTGACTGATGTTTCAAATAAAGCATCTAATTGTTTAATATCAACCCGTTGCATTAAGTGTTGATATTGACCAATCACGTGATTTTCTGGCAGTAAATTGGCTGCATTTGACCAGTTTAAGGATTCACAGTTTAAAAAAGATTCGGCCTGTATTGCTAAATTGGGTAGTACAGGTTTTAAACAAGCCGCAAGGACTTTAAAGGCTTGGATACTGCTTGTTCCTACTTGTGCAGCAGCAACAACTTCACCTGCTTTTATTAATTTCCAAGGAGCAGCAGTGTCAAATTCTGCATTTATTTTATCGGCATAAGCCATGATGTCACGCAATGCTTTGCTATATTCACGGCCTTCAAAATATTGCTGACACACTTGTATTAATGTAACAGCACTGGCATCTTGTACGGTCGCTACTAGCGTATTATTAGGAATAAACTTGACTGCACGGCTGGCAATATTAACAAATTTTCCAATTAAATCACTGTTTACACGCAGCATAAAGTCATCAGCATTAAAATCAATATCTTCATTTTTTGCCGATAATTTAGCTGCAAGGTAATAGCGTAACCATTCTGGATTCATACCTAGAGTTAAATATTTAAGCGGGTCTAATCCAGTACCACGGCTTTTACTCATTTTTTCACCTTTATTAATGGTTAAAAAACCATGAACAAAAATATTGTCAGGCGTTTTTCGCCCACTAAAATGCAGCATAGCTGGCCAAAACAGAGTATGAAAAGTAACAATGTCTTTACCAATAAAGTGATACTGCTCTAAATTAGGATTAGCCATATACTTATCATAGGCATTTATATCACCACTGCGTTTAGTCAATAAGTGTTTGAGTGAAGCTAAATAACCAACAGGTGCATCAAGCCACACATAAAAATACTTACCAGGGGCATCAGGAATTTCAATTCCAAAATAAGGAGCGTCGCGTGAAATATCCCAATCATTTAAACCCGTGCTAGTTGTTCCGTCAGCATTACAACGTGTACTAAACCACTCTTTTACTTTATTGGCCACTTCGGGTTGAAGTTTACCGTCTTGAGTCCAATTTTCTAAAAATTGAACACAGCGCGAGTCAGACAGTTTGAAAAAATAATGTTCAGACGATTTTAAAACTGGGGCTGCCCCGCTTAAAGTAGAGCGAGGATTCACTAAATCAGTGGGCGAATAAACAGCCCCACACTGTTCACAGTTATCACCGTATTGGTCTTTTGCACCACATTTCGGACAATCGCCTTTAATATACCTATCAGCTAAAAACATACCTTTTTCAAGGTCATAAAACTGTTCAATCGTTTTAGTATCAATGAATCCTGCTTGGTGTAAGTCTCGGTATATTTGTTGTGCTAATTCAGTATTTTCGGGTGATTCAGTAGAATGCCAATGATCAAAGCCAATATAAAATCCATCTAAATAAGCTTTTCGTCCTTTAGCAATGTCTGCAACAAAGGCTTGTGCAGTGATACCTTGTTTTTCGGCGGCAATCATAATGGGTGCACCATGGGCATCATCTGCCCCTACAAAATTAACCGTATGTCCACCCATACGTTGATGACGAACCCAAATATCAGCTTGAATATACTCCATAATATGACCAATATGGAAAGAACCATTGGCATAAGGCAAAGCGGTAGTAACAAATAATTGACGGGGTGATAAAGATTGATTCATAGGCTAAAAAGTAAGGTATTCACGGTAAAACAGATAACTATAATAATAACAGTAATAGTAGTAGTGATAGTAGTAACAGCAATCAATAATAAATAATAAGTGCAGTGGTAATTGTTAATTGTATCCCACACTTTCACGAAAATTACCACTATCACTCTTATAGATTTATAGGCTTATATTTTACTTTTTTTAAAAATATGATAAAACCACAAAGGTGTCATAAAACTATCAATTAAAGTGCTGGTGAGTAAACCGCCAATAATGACTACAGCAACAGGATATAGAATTTCACTACCTGCTTGATATTTTTGCAATAATACAGGCAACAATGCTAAACTAGCCGTTAAAGCAGTCATTAATACAGGACTTAATCTGTCTTTTGCACCTTGTATAATCAACCCTTGATTAAAAGTCATACCTTCTTCTATCATTGTCAAATAATGGCTAATCTTTAAAATACCATTGCGACTAGAGATACCAGCTAAGGTTATAAACCCAACCATTGCAGCAATAGACAACGGGGTAGACGTAATATATAACAAGGCAACTGCCCCAAGCATAGCAAACGGTATATTTGACATAGTCAAGGCAACCCATAACCAGTTTTTATACAAGTGATATAAAATACCCACGACACCTAATAAAGCTAAAAAGGCTAAACCACCAATTGTATAGCTTGCCTGATTTTTTGCTTGGTGCTGACCTTCAAACTTAATAAAGTAACCTGTGGGCAAACTATGTGTATCAATAATGTGTTGTACATTATTGGCTACTGTGGACAAAGACGATTGATTTTCATCTATATTTGCACTGATAATAATACGTCTTTGACCATTTTCTTGTTGAATTTGATTAATACTTTCACCAAAATTGATATTGGCTAATTGTTGCAATGCAATTAAACCTTTGGGCGTTTCAATCATCATATTATTTAAATCATTGATATCTTTAGTATCAATTTTTAAAACCATACTAAATGTTTGTTTACTATTTTGATTATTAATAATTTGATTAATATTGTCTCCATTAAGTAGGTCTTGTATTTGTTTAAATAAATGTGCCTCACTAATACCGTAAGTATCAGCCTGCGACTTTATAGTAATAAATATATGGGGTACATTGCGTTGTTTTTCTAAATTAACTTCTACTATACCCGGTATAGATTTAAGCTTATTTTGTAACTGAAGTGCTTGCTCTTTTAAGATATCAGTATTAGCACCAAATATTTTTATAGCAATCGGTGAGCGTACACCAGACAATAAGTGATCAATACGGTGTGATATAGGCTGTCCAATAGTCATACTCCCATCATAGTCTTCAAAGACACCCCGTATATCTGAAAATATTTTCTGAGTCTGTATATAAGGGATATCTTCTTTGATTTTTACATCAAACTCTGATACATGTACACCTTCAGCGTGCTCATCTAATTCAGCACGTCCACTACGCACACCAATATACTCTATACCAGTTATTTTTAATAATTTTTGTTGAATACTATTTACTGTTTCTACGTTAGCACTTAATGCTGTGCCAGGTTGCATTCTAAAATCTAATAGTATACTTCCTTCATTAAAAGTAGGTAAAAAACTTTTAGGAATAAAAACTATTCCTATAATGGCAGCGATTAAAATAAGTATTAATGTGGTAGTTAATAATTTAATTTTATTAAAACATTTTTCTAAAATACTGGCATAAATATTCTGCAACCCAGTTAAATATTTAGGGTGTTCACACTTTATTTTAGGTACAATATAATAACTTAATACGGGTGTAACGGTCATTGCCACAAATAAAGAAGATAATATAGATACAATATAAGCAATACCTAATGGCGTAAATAATTTACCTTCCATATTAGGTAAAAACAATAAAGGTAAAAATACGATAATAATAATTAAAGTGGCATATAGTACACTTCCTCTTACTTCTAAACAAGCCGATTGAATCAATTTTATCAACGCTGTAGGAGTAAAAAACTCATTTGTTTTTTTAGCTAATTTATAACGCCTTGTAATGTTTTCTAAATCAACTACTGCATCATCAACTAATTCACCAATACTAATCGCTAGCCCACCTAAAGTCATTGTATTAATACTCAATCCAAACTGTTTAAAGCATAAAAAAGTAATTAATATAGACAATGGTAATGCTGTCAAAGTAACAACAGTAGAGCGAAAATTACCTAAAAATAACCACACAATAACGGCGACGATACCTGCAGCATTTATTAACTTATGGCTTAGATTATTAATAGATTTATTAATAAAATCTGCCTGTTTAAAAGTAATGACTGGTGTATCAATCATATTAGGTTTATTGTCTGATAATTCTTTAATCGCTGCTTCTAATTGCGTGGTTAAAGTCAAAGTATCTGCATCTGGTTGCTTTTGAACACCAATAATAACTGCAGGTTTACCATTAAACATAGCATCGCCTCGTTTAATTTTTGGAGCAAAAAATACATCAGCCAATGCGTACAAAGGCATTGTTTGATTATTAGCTATTTGAATCGGTGTATTTTTTAAACTATATAAATCTTGTTTAGCTAAGTTTTGTATAACCCATTCTTTATTATCTATCGTCAAAAAACCCGCACTGCCACTTTTACCAAAATAACTCAATTGTTGCTTTAAATTTTCCAAACTAATACCCGCATTACTTAAAGCATTTAAATTAGGTGTTATTCTATATTGCCTCACTAACCCACCTATGGGTGTAATTTGTGCAACACCTTTGATACTCAACAGACGAGGTCTCACAACAAAATCAGCATACTCTCTTGCTTGCATACTATTTTCCATACTGTCTAAATCAGGAGTATCATTAATTGGTAAAGCAATTAACATAACCTCACCCATAATAGAACTAATCGGTGCTAAACTAGGCTGTACATCATTGGGCAGTTGATTTTTTAACATCATTAAACGTTCAGTAACTATTTGACGTAACTGATATATATCTTGCCCATATTCAAAATTTAAATAAATAACACTTAATCCTAAAGTAGAAGTTGACCGTATACTACTTAGACCATTTAAACCATTTAATTGCGTTTGAATAACGTTAGTTATTTGTTGCTCAACCTCTAATGCAGATTTACCACCTGCTTCTGTCATTAAAGTAATCGTTGGTTTATTTAAATTAGGTAGTACATCAACTGTAGTATGCTTTGCTACAAATAACCCTAGTATCGCTATGATTGATGCTAGTAATAATGTCAATATTTTATATTGAAGTGATACACTCACAATTTTAGAAAATAGATTATTTAACATCATTAACTCCTAAAGAATTTATGTAGACATTAACAATTAATGATTGACCTATAATAAAATTGATATCACTAAGTATATTTTTATCAGCCAATTTAAATCTAAGAGTTATACTATTTTTATTATTTAATTCAGATATAAATGGTATATATCCTAAATATAGTAATGGTATTTTTTCATTGCCTTTTAATAGAAATGCTTTAGTATCTTTTTTTAAATTAAAATTATTATCAGTTAAGTAATACTCTGCTTGAATTTCAATACTGTTTTGATTAATAGGTGTTATTTGTAATAACTCATTTTGAGTATTAATTATTTTATTAGTATTTAAAATACTATGGGTTACCATACCTGTTATGGGTGCAACTAAGGCAGCTTCTTTTTTTGTATTAATTTTTAAAGATTTTATTTGCTTTTGGAGTGTATCAAGCATTATACTTGCCTCATCAATATCTTTTTTAGCAACTAATTCAGGAATTAATTGATAACGTTTTAATTTATTTTTTTGCTGCTGTATATCACCCGCTAAAGTAATATATTGATTATCTTGGTTTATTTTTTCAAGTGGTGTTAATACTGCTTGAACAGTACCTAATATCTGTCCTTTTTTAAGTATTTGTCCTAATATGATTGGTTTATTTAATTTTAACAGGCCATCAAATGGACTAAATAAATATGCAATACTATTAGCATTGGCAACTACTTTGGCATTTAATCTAGTAAATGATTCTGTTGTACCATTATTAATAATATTCATATAATTATTGCTGTCTAAAGATTTGATTGGCGGTACTATTTGAGGTACTACTTGTATTATTTTTTTACTTGCATCATTTTTATGCTTAGTAATGACTTCGCCGTGGTCGTGATCGTCTTCGCCACCTGCATACGCAAATGATATTAATAAGTATAATACGTAAAATACTATTTTAGAGATAAAGTTATTCTTTTTCATAATTATTGATTATTGATTATTGATTATTGATTATTGATTTTTTTATAATTGATACTATTTAAGATTAGTATATATTAATAATATTGATTATATTGATTATATTTATTAAATATAATTAATTATACTTAATATTTAAATAAACCCATATTGTATAATAAAGCTCTTTGTGCTTGCTGCAAGTCAATTTTATTTTTTATCAATTGCTGCTCTAAATTGAAAAAATCACGCTTATTTTTTAAATAAACAGTTAAATCAACTTCTCCTGTAACTACAGCTTTATAATATATAGCTAATATATCTGTTTGTATTTTTATTGCTTGTTCAGTTATTTTTAATATTTCATTATATTTATTAATCATATTAATTGTTTGATTAATTTGACTCTTTAACTGTTTTTTAAGAATCAAATAATTATTTTCAACTTCAATTAAATTTTTACTTATTTCAGAATTTTTTTGTAATATTTCATACTGCTTGTCTAAAGGTATTTGAATACCTAATGATATTTGATAACTGGTTTTATTTTGCGATTTAATACCTGTAACTACTGACCCTATGATAGGGTATTTAGGTTGATACTTAATATAATTTTTTTGAAGAATGCTTCTTTGAATAATACTTTTTTGGTATTGATATGAAGGGTGTTGTTCAATATCAAATATATTATTTATATCATCTATTTTTTTAACTATACCTTGATCGTTAAAGATAAGGTTATCAGAATCATTGCGTTTAATTTCTATTACATCATCAATATTAATATTAGAATTACTAATATTACTTAATACAATTAAATTATTTTTTAATTCATACTCTATATTACGACATTTTTGCTGAATATCTAATATATCAACTTCTAATAATTTAAATTGAATATAAGAAATCAACCCTGCTTGATATTGTTTAAAAATACTATTTTTAAACTCTAAATTATAATTTAGTTGCTTATTACAATGCTGTAGTTGCTGTTGAGTTAATATAAATTGCCAACTTATATTTTCTAATGATTGAGCAAATTCAAGTTTAGATTGAGCATTCTTCAAAGACAAAATAAGGTATTCATTGTCTATTACTGTTGAATCAATTGTTTTTTGATTAGTATTTTTAAACTCAAAATTTGTTTTTATCTGATATTCTTTTTCAGAACTTAATACTGAATTTACTTCTAAATTAGGTCTTTGTTTAAAAATAGTATTGGTATTTTTTTTCAAAACATCTAATATATTTTGAGAACTTGCTAAAGTTTTAGCATCTGTTTGATATTCCCAAGACTGTGAGAGTAGATCATTAAATATAATTTTTTTTGCAAAGACAGTGCAAGGTGCTAAACTTAATGAAATTAAGGAAGCACAATAAGTTTTTTTTAAC
This sequence comes from Pseudomonadota bacterium, assembly GCA_041170585.1. Classification (GTDB taxonomy): domain Bacteria; phylum Pseudomonadota; class Gammaproteobacteria; order Burkholderiales; family Burkholderiaceae_C; genus JBDLSY01. Next base: position 28,792 of record JBEDNN010000003.1, read on the forward strand.
AGTGACATAGTTAATTTTAATTTTATAAATACAATTGACGCAATTAAACTGATAAAAACTATACTAATTCAGTAATAATTTTTATAGACAATTTAAAAGCACTTAAATGATTAATTTATAAAATTAAAGCCAATTAGGTTTGTATATAACAGATATAAAATCAAATGTATATAAATGATATATATCTAAAAAATCTAGTGCTGTATCAATAAATTTTATATAAATTTTACTGTCTACAGGTAAAATTAAATTAATAGCGTTGCAGCACGCTGTGTGTATACATACACCATGACAAAAATTACTTTTGTTATCTATTTTATTTATTTTTAGTACAATATCATCTTTTGTATTAAAAATTTTTTTACTAAAAACAGTATCGTTATTATTAATAACGTTATTAACAGCATTAACAATAATATTATTGTTAATACTGTTAATAGATTTAACAAGACTATGCTGGTGTGGATTATTATGCTGATTAATTAATAAATTTATTTGTATACTTTGGCAAAACAACGCAACTATACTTAGTACAATAAGTAAACTTTTAGTATCAATATATTTATTAATGAATTGTTTCATTTAAAATGAAAAGTTTTTTGTGTTAAAATTTTTAAATTACCGTCTTATTTTATACACTGAACAGGAAATGCTACATAGATTATAGCCTATATTTATAGAATTTTATTACAACCTTATGATTGATATCCCCTCTTCTATTACTGAACCGATTAAACACCGCCATATTCAAAGTTTTGTGCATCGTCGCAGCCATTTTTCTAAATCACAACAAGCCACTTACCAACGTTTACTACCAATCTTTGGCGTCCCTTATACTAAATCAACAAATAAACAAATTATTAATTTTGAACATTTATTTGGCAATGATTACCCTGTTGTATTAGAGATTGGCTGTGGTATGGGCGAAACAACTGCTGCTATTGCACAAGCCTGCCCCAATATAAATTTTTTAGGCATTGAAGTATATAACGCAGGGGTAGCAACTTTATTACACCGTATTGAAGCGTTAAATTTAACTAACTTGCGCATCATACAACACGATGCTATAGATGTTTTGCGTGATATGATTCCAGCCAATAGCCTATCAGGTATACATATTTTTTGCCCAGACCCTTGGCCTAAAGCCAGACATTTGAAACGCCGTTTAATTCAAACACCCTTTATTAACCAGCTACAACCACACCTAAAAATAGGTGCTTATATTCATTGTGCCACTGATGTACAAGATTATGCTGCGCAAATGTTGTCAGTACTTAGCCAACAAAACACATTAAAAAATTTAAGTCATACTAATATCAATTCTGAAAATACAGGGTATCACCCTCCAAAAAATCCTTTTGCTAGCCGTCCAACGACTAAATTTGAAGCCCGTGGACAACGCTTGGGACATGGAATGTGGGATATAGTATTTGAAAAAATTATTTGATACGATACTATAGCTATGTAGATGTGTAACTTTTTTTTAAAGGTATTAAAGATATATCACTTATAGTGCTATCAGCTGCTAACTGTTGTACTAAATACAAAGTATTGTGTGATAGTTTTTGAGTCAATTGCCACGATAATTGCTCTAACAACTGTTCCGGTGAATGGCCGTTTTTTAAACCATTAAGTGCTTTTTTTAACTCAATTTGACGAATTGTTTGAGTATGCTGTTGTATGGCTTGAATAATAGGCACTACACGGCGTGTCTTTTGCCAATTTAAAAAATCAACTACTTTTTTAGCAATAATTTTTTCAGCGTCTATAACTGCAGCACTGCGTGAATCTCGTCCCTCTTGCACAACCCGGCCCAAATCATCTACGGTATATAAATATACATCAGCCAATTCACCTACTTGCATAACAATATCACGTGGTACAGCAAGATCAACCATCATTGTCGTTTTAGATACCCGCTTGCTGGCTTTATACTGTAGGGCGGTGCGCACCATTTCTGCATTGATTATAGGCAAAGTACTGGCTGTGCAACTTATCACAATATCATACTGACCCAATATTTCAGAAAGTTGTAGCAAATCAACTGCATTTAATACCGTAGCAATATATGCTTGTTTATTGCGTTGTTTAATCGCTGCAAGTAACGCCAATGCTTTATCAATACTTCGATTAACGATAGTTAATTGTTTAGGCTGATACGCTAAACAATGCGTAGCACACAGTTCAATCATTTCCCCTGCACCAATCATTAATATCTTTTGCTTAGACAAATCGCCAAAAATTTTTTGTGCTAATCGTACTGCAGCAGCTGCAAGGCTAATACTTGATGCACCTATAGCAGTTTCAGTACGCACAGTCTTTGCTGCTGAAAAGGCGTGTTGAAACACATAATGCAAACACGCACCTAGCGTAGCCGCTGCTTGTGCATGACGCATAGCCACTTTCATTTGCCCTAAAATTTGTGTCTCACCTAAAACCATACTGTCTAAACCACTGGCAACCCGATAAATATGATTAACCGCTGATTGTGCATACAGCGTGTAACTGTGTTTAGTTAAAATAGACGGCGTTACACTTTTACTGTGTGCCAAATAATTTAAGGCTTGCTTTAAAAATAACTCAGGCGAAACAGTGGTATCACTCGCTACATACAATTCAGTACGGTTACAAGTAGACAACAAAGCAACTTCTGCATCTAAATTGTGTTTCAGTAACAATAACGCCGCAGTTATTTCATGCCCAGCATAAGCAAATTGTTCCCGCAAAATTAAAGGTGCCAAAGTGTGGTTCAAACCGATTACATAAATAGTCATATATTATTTTAATCGTCAATCACTCTAAATTCATACTCTTTTTTCATACTCTTTTTGATCAATTAAAGGAATATGCAGTTCAAAACAAGTTCCATAGTTTACAGGCGTTAAAAAAAGTGGACTAATTACATGTACACGTCCATGGTGTTGTTCGCACACTGTTTTTACAAAAGCCAGTCCTAAACCAGCCCCTGTTCGTTTTAAACCAGTACCTTGTGCGAATGGCTCAAATAATCGGTCTTGTAATTCAATTGGAATCCCAGGACCTTCATCTGTTACCGATATAACAGCATATTTACCTATTTTATAAGTATTTAAAGAGATAGTTGTCCCTGCTTGACACACATTTAAGGCATTCATTATTAAATTTACTACAGAACGCCACATTAAATTTCTATCAATTTTTACCCATAGTTCTTTATCAGTGTTTATACTATCATTTATACTATCATTTATACTATTATTTATACTATTATTTATACTATTATTTATACTATTATTTGTATTATCATCTATATTATAATCTATATTATTATCTATATTATTATCTATATTATTATCTATATTATCATTAGCAGCGACTAATATAATATTTTTTTGTTTAGCATTAACCCATAATTCATCAACCGCTTCTATCATTAGCTCATTTAAATTATACTCAACAAATTGATAAGCAGATGCATGACTGGCTTGCGACCATTGCACAAATCCTTCAGCTAAATCAATGGTTCGCTTGGCTTGAAATTCAATATGTTTAAATAATTCAGTATATTCTGGTGAAGAATCAGGATACTGTTTTTTTTGTAAATCAATTAGTGCTAAAATACTGGCTTGTGGCGAACGGAGATCATGCGATAAAAAGCTAAGTGTACGCTCACGATTTTTTCCTAAAGCTAAACTCACACTTAAATCAACTATACTTAATATATAGCAATTAGTATTTATAGGCTTATTCAAAAAAACTGGCTGGAGTATATCGTCTGTTTTTGATAATAGCGGTGCTAATTTTATTAAATAACGTAAACCTTTAGATGAAAGTGCTTCTACGCCCTGTATAAATGCTTGATTTTGATTAAACTCATGGATTAATAAAAAATTCCACATAAAATCATACGACTTATAATTAGGCAATATAAACTCGGTGAGTTCAGATAAAACACTCGTTTGCTCTGGCGTTAAGTCAGCTATAAACTCTAATAATAAGTCGTTAAATATCCATGTAGGCAAAGCTAAAATTTGCTGCATATATGAATACTGTTGTGTTAAACGTTTAGCTGCTTGATTTTGTTGATTTAAGCGTAAAGTTAAACCATTATAATCAATCGTATTGTGTTGTATAGTTGAAAAAATAAAAGTTGCATCTGGCATTAAGTGTAATACTTCATTCATTCGCATAAATTCAAATAAAGTATGGTCTTCTAAAATGTTTACTGCTTCAATCGTTTCGTCTATAGCATCTTTCATTAAAAACTTTTGCTGACTATTTTTTAAAATAGTTGTTTCGGTATCAAAAGAATTATTAAAATCTTTTTCAACAGGGTAATGATTATTTTGATTAATTTTCTGTAACATTTGCATAGATTGACTATGCTTAAATAAATGAATCAATAATATTTGCATTTTGTGAGTTAACCACAGTAACCAAATTAATATAATTGCACAATACATTGCCCAAGGGTTTAGCCATTCACCATATACTGCTAAACGGTAATATACTAAACAAGATACTACCAACGTAGCAGTAATAACCAACAAAATTTGTAAATAAAATTGCTTAATATGTCTAAACCCTATAAATACAAATAAAGCAACTGTACATAACCAAGCCATCTGTAAAATATTAGATGCGTTATATAAACGGGGGAAACCCGCTTGCATCATTTTTTCAGTATGAAACGCAGCTAAAACTAACTCTCCACCCGCTATGACCTTGGACGTTTCATCAATATAACTAACATATTGATCACCAAGCCCTTGTGCCGTTGCAGCAATTAATACAGGCGATTTCGCCCATATATCAGGTGATATTTTGCCTGATAAGACGGCTTCATAAGATACTTTTTTACTCCAATTATTAGGCATTGGATACAAAGTAACTGCTTGATTGGTATCAAGATTTAATTCGTTATTTAATTCGTTATTTAATTCGTTATTTAATTTATTTTTTTGAGGATAAGTGTTATCTAAATTAATTGCAGGTGCAGTATAAGGTAAAAATAAAGCAGTCCCTAAATAAGGTAAAGATAATATATTTTTAGAAAATAAAGCGATAGAATTAAATAATTGACTGCTAGGAAAATACTGCCGTATCGTCCCATCATTATCTGCTTCTATATGAACGTGGGCTAATATTGCACGGCTATCAGACAAGGGCTTACGTGGAATAATTAATTTTAGAGGCTGGCTAGTCAAATCAAAATCAGCAGCTAATATTGTTGGATAAGGTGCTTTATCAATTGCATCAGCCAGCCATTTATCTGCATCATTTTTTTGATTAATTACACCTAAAATTTCAGGTTCAGAAAATATAATATCCCAAGCTACGACTGAAGGCGGTATAGGACTATCAGTTAAAACTGTTTGCAATTGTGCATGAACAGACCGCGACCAAGGCCAACGCCCTAATATATTCAAACTGGACTCATCAATCGCAATTAAAACAGGAGCTGTTGAGTAAACGCCCAATAGTTCAGCTTTTTTTTTCCAAACAGTATTATATACTTGATGCAATACCGTACTATGTAACCAGCGTCCTGCTGGAATAAAAACGTCCGAGTAATCTAATAAACATATACATAATAAAGTAACAGGCAATATAAAATACCGTGTTGAAAAATAGTGATTGATACGTGCAAGAAACATTATTAAATTGATTGAATAATATATTAAAATAATATAAATATAATATAAATATAATATAAAGATAATATAAAGATAATATTAAAATAAAGATAATATTAGTAAATAAATTAATAAAAAAAAGATTTAACTAACTCGTTCCAAATAAACTTTTAAATAATTCATCAGGTGTTATTTCTGCCTGTTCTGTTGGAAACAGTGTATTACTTGCTAATGCTTTTTTAGTATTCAAAAGTGTATCAAGAACTTCATCGAAAGATTTTAATCGCTTACCGCTGCCATCTTTCATTTCTTCTGGAAAAATAGCCATTGGATAATATACAAAAACATCTTTTAGCTGTCCTATTCTGTAAGCCCTATCGGTTGCTTGTTCTTCTTTTGCAGGATTCCAGTGCCTTGTATAGTGGATAATATGATTTGCTTTAGTTACATTAAGTCCAACACCAGCTGCAATTGGCGACATAATGATTATATTAAAACCTTCTTCTGCTTGAAAATGGTTAATTGTTTGTTGTCTACTTAATTTTGACTTGTCTTCTTGTTGCTTTGTTGCTGGCATATCACCGTTTATGATGCTTGTAAGAATTCCAAAAGTATCACGCACAACTGTTTGCAACATTCTTTGCGTTTCTTTTCTATCCGCAAAAATCATTACCTTTTCGTTTTTAGATTTTATATCTGCTAAAACACCTATAGTAATTTGTAGTTTTGAAGAGCTAGAAATGAGTTCTTCGCTTGAGGAATTTAAAATTTGACCATCCAATAAAAATGGATGATCTGAAATATCACGGATTGCCCAAAGTGATTTTAATATTTGATTTCTTTTTTCTACACCTTCTAAATATGTGTTGTTCGCTATCTCAATTTCTTGCTTATATCTATTTAATTGAATAGTTGGCATCACTTTTTTAATTCTTGAGCTACAACCATCGTGCTTAGTGGGTAAATCTTTCGCGACATCAATTTTTAATCTTCTTTTAATGAATACGCCAATACTATTACGAAGTTGTTCTGTTAAAGCTTTAATATCTGTATTTTTATCACTTAATGGTTTTTGGTATTTTTTAGCAAAATCTTTAGCATTGCCTAAAAGACCTGGAACTGCGAAATCCATTAAACACCAAATATCTACTAATGTATTTTCTACGGGTGTGCCTGTCATTGCAATTTTAAAATCTGCTTTTAATGCTTTACAAGCATTCGTTATTTGCGTCCCTGGTGTTTTTATTTTCTGTGCTTCATCAAGTGTAATGATTGCAAAATCTACCAGTCCTAAACTAATTTGATATGATTTTATAGTTTCATAATTTGTTAAAATGATTTGTTTGGATTGAAGACGCTTTGCATCTTGTTGATTTTGGACTGGTACATTTTCTTTGGTTAATAATAATGAAACAGAACCGTATAGTTTGAGTAATGACAAATTTTGTGGGCTAAAAAATTTTTGATATTCGGCCTGCCAGTTTTCTAATAAACTCACAGGTGCGATTATCAAATAAGGTTTATTATCATTAAAATATTGACTGTGCCATTCTATAAAATACAATAACTGCAAAGTTTTACCTAAGCCCATATCATCAGCAAGTAAACCACCTGAAAAATTCCCTTTTAACAAGGACTGCAACCAAGAAATACCTTCTTTTTGGTGAGGCATTAAACTTATATTATTATCTAAATTAGATATTTCGTAAAAATGATGCTTTAAATTTTCGGGTAATTCGTTGCCGTTACTAAATTCTGTTAGTTCGGCATTTTCTTTAATAATAAGAACCTCGTTATCTGTTTTCTTTTCTTGCTTAATAGGCTTTTTCGGATTTTCAAATTGTTTTTTAGCAATTTTTATAAATCTCTCTGCGTCTTCAATAGGAATTTCTGTGTCTTCCCATTGAACAGTTTGTTTCTTTTCTTTTATTGCGTCTTCTTTTTGTTCTATAAAATCAGCCAGCCGTTGTGGCGATTTAAAATAGATTCTTTTTTCTCCGTGTACTTTATCCTTAATTACTATTCCAGGAATCCATTCGGATTTATAGGGGCTTATAAAAGGATAAAACTTTGGGCTATATACACCAATTTCCTTAACTCTATCACTGTAAAAAACTGTAAAATCAATGTCTTCATCATTAAAAAACAATTCAGGATGCTCTACTATTTCTTGAATCAATTTTCGGTCTGAAATTTTTCTTTTACTCTTAATATTTTGTAACTCTGATTTTTGCCCCTCTGAAATGACCACTCTTGTCGTTTCTCCATTATCTCCTGAAATTGGATAAATATCTCTTACCGTTGGTAATCTATCAAAAATATTGGTAAATTCAACTGAATTAGTCATATCTATTGTTGGAATAATTTCAAGAGAACCGTTATTAAATTCAATGCCTAACTTGATTTTTTCAGGAATAAATAATGTTTGATTACTCAAAAAATACTCCAGCGATAGCCCACTTTCATTGGAAAGTATTTTTAATTTTGATAGTTTTTTAAGATTAATTACATTTCCTTTTTGTGCGTCAATCAAATTATTGAATGACTCAATAGATTCACATATTTTGTACTGATTTTCAGATAGTAGATATGGAATATCGTCTACGTACACAACTATCCCATTTCTTTTTGTATTTAATTGTGTGCCGTTAGGAATAAAGTCATAAAAACCGTATTTGAATTTAAAACTGCTTTGGGAAAGCACGCCATCAGATTCTATAAATATTTTATATGGATAGCTATTAGGTAAATCTAAAATCTGTTTGTCAATATCGCTTAATTTTAAAATGTTTAAATTGTCAATTTCACAGTAATACTCTGTAAAATCAGCCAAACCATTATCTTGTAATTCGTTTAAAATGGCAAGTTGCGATAAAAATTCTAATTGAAACACTTCCCAATTTGAAACAGGAATTTTATTCCCTGCTTGATTGAGAAAGTAAAATGAAAAATGATGGCTATCATATTTGTACCTAAACATTTATGTCTGCTATATTTTTAAGCCAATAATCAAAGACTTGCTCCCACTTAACATCTCCATCATTATGTATTAAACGACCCTCTATATTAGTACTATTAACATTGTTACCCGAACGATAAACAAGCATTGGCATTGATCCATTTCTTAATTCATCTACGTTATATAGTCGAAATTTTAAATTTGGTTTATTAGTGCCATTGACTTTATAAGCATAAAAAGCATAACCAGCGTCACTGAATTCAATTAACATATAATCGCCCATATAAAGAATAAACGCAGATATATCTTTGTTACTTGAAACATTATTGAATCTTGCATCAACATATTCAGCAATTTTATCATCTCGTTTAAGTATAGTTTTTGTATATTGAGTCCCATACACTTTAAAAGAAGATATTTTTGAAGCAAAACGAAGCCAAAACTTTTTTCGCCTGTCATCATTGATACACACATTAAAAAATACATTGATAAATTGCCTCGTAATCCATTCGTTGAGAATATTTCGCCCTTGAATTATTTCTGTTTTTTCAATTTCAGTTGCATGCTCAAAAGCTATCCAATTAGATATATTATTTGGATCACCAATTTGATTGAATGCAATTTTTTTTATCTTATCTTGTAGTGTTGAAAATTGAGGCTCATTTATTTGAATAATCATTTTACTGATTAATCTTTTATTTGTAATTGAACTATTATGATTAGATAAAACCATATTTAAATTGTCTATCTCATTAAAAATATTCGCTTTATTTCTTTCGTAGTAGGTAACTATTACTTTTGAAAAATAAGAATAAGAAAACCAAAATTCTGGTACACCTAATATGTTTGTTGCCTCTTGAATGGGTTTATTAAGTTTGGCTATTATGTCGCCTAAAATTAAATTACCGTTTTTAGTATTGAAGTATCTTTTGTTACTTTTGAATGAATTTAAGGTGCTTCTACTGCCTGTGTAGCTATTTAATTTTTTAGAAACAAATTGCTCTAATTGCTCTAATGATTTTTGAGGTTTAGCTTCCCAATTGCTTAAAAGGCAATGTATTAAACCCAATAAGAACGAATCACGCCAGTTAATTTCCATTGCTTCCAAAGCTATTTCGAGTTCATTTTCATTATTTAAAATAGCTTGTAAATTATTTTCAGAATAACTCAAAGAATAAGTTAGTGTTCTTAATTCTCTGCGGTCAAAAATGATTTTATTGGTTTTAATAGCATTTTTAAATTTTCTAAATATTTGTGGAATGAAATTACTTTCTTTTTTTTCAAAATCCCTTGATCCAACTTCTTCTGTAATTTTATGAAGTTTGTTAATTCTAAATTCGTTTGATGAACTTAGTGTAATAGGAATAATTTTTTGTGCCGCTTGTTTTAACGCAGTTGATGAAAAATGAAACTGTAATAGGTCTTGAATCGCAGCCATATTAATTTCTTCTTGCGTTTAATTTACTCAATTGCTCTGTTAATTCTTCTAAAATATCTTCTTGTTTTGAAGAAGCACCTTGAAGTGATTCAGCGGTTTTAGTCAAAGCTTCCGTGTATTTGCCTAAATATGTTTCAAGACTTCCACTTACTGTTTCTTGATAATCTTGAAGCCCTGTTCTGATTTCTGCAAAAATATTTTGTAATCCCCTTTCAATTATTTCAAATTTTTGTGCATAATCTGCGGATACATCTTTTGCTTTTGTTAAAGATTTTTGAATTTCATCTAGGGTACTTGAATTGTTTTGCAAAAATGAATTTGAATATTTTGAGAATAATAGTTGAGACTCTCCAAACTGACTAGATGATGTATTGATTTCTTGTGAAGCACTTTTAAAGTTTAATATAATATTTGTTAATGCTGCTTGAGAATCATTTAATTTACTTATAGTTTCTATTACACCTCCTGATAAACTATTCATATTTTCAATACTCGTATTAAACGAGTTTAAAAGACTTTTAGAGAACTGCAAGTTTTTTGATTGTTCAGCTAATAATAACTGTTGGCTTGCTTGAAAATCTTCAGATCTACTGTCTAAAAGATTACTCATTTTTGTAACGTGGTCAATCATAGTCGTTATAGATTTTTCTGACTGTAAAAATATTTGATCAGCCTGATTTTTAATTAAGGATAATTGAGAGGTTTGAAAATCAATCACATTATTCTTCATAACCTCACTCATTTCACTAACTTGATTTTTCATAAAATAAACAGACTCTTTTGCTTGAACCATAGCAGTGTCAGATTGCTCTTTTATTAATTGTTGTTGTGAGGTTTGAAAATCAAGTGTACTTATTTTTACCATTTCAGCCATTTCTTCTACTTGATTTTTCATCGCATTAGTTGAATTTTCTGATTGAGAAAGGGTTTGTTGAGAGATTTTTTTGACAGTATTTTGTAAATCCTTGAAATTTTCATTCAGGTTATCGGTCATATTTTGTAACTTTATTGGAAATTCTGTTAGCGAACTACCTGCTTGCCCAAGTAACTTTGCTAAGTGTTCCATTTCATTTTTAGTATCACCACTCATTGAAGCTTTAAACTCTTGAACCATTTTAGACATTGACTGTTGTAATTCTTTAACAATGTTTTGTGTCATATCAGTCGCTGGATCTTGCAATTTATTGCCTAAATTTTCTATCTCTACTTTGACTAATTTTAATTCTGCGACTACACCTTGGGCAGGATTATTTAAGATTTGCTCAAATCCTGCTGAAATAGTTAAGGCTAAATCATTTGAAAAATTTTGCAGTGAATTGGATTGTTTCGTTGATTCTTTGTATAAATCACGTAATACATTGCCAGCCTTAATTCTGTTACTGCTTTCATCTATAAAAGTAAAATCATCTTTTAAGCTTCCTATTTCTGCTTTGACTAATTTTAATTCTGCGACTACACCTTGGGTAGGATTATTTAAGATTTGCTCAAATCCCGCTGAAATAGTTAAGGCTAAATCGCTTGAAAAAGTTTGCAGTGAATTGGATTGTTTCGTTGATTCTTTGTATAAATCACGCAATACATTGCCAGCTTTAATTTTATTGCCATTTTTATCTATAGAACTAAAATCATTTCTTAACTCTTCAATTGCTTCAATTAGTTTGTTTATGGCAATTGTTTCAGTGTTTAAAACGCCTTTTTCATTTTTATTTTTAACAAAAGAAATCCATTTGGAAAATCCAATTGAAAACACTATTCCACCGATAGAGGCGAAAAATGCAGTTTTTAATCCATTGAGTAGTGCTGGAA
>JBEDNN010000004.1:0-3760 GCA_041170585.1 Pseudomonadota bacterium
CTTAAAAAAGTGGTATTGCTACTTAAAAATAGTTTTTGTATTTTTTATCTAAAATAAGCCTTATTTTTGCTAAGAAAATATTATAAATATACGAATTAACCATATTAAAGTAGCAATGCCAAAAAAGTTATTGTATTTTTATCTTACACAAGCTTTATTTTTGCCAAGAAAACTTTAAAAATATATACTTTAACCATATTAAAGTAGCAATATCTTTATTTTTTCTTCTTAGCAGACAACACCATAATCATTTGGCGGCCTTCAAATTTAGGGAATGACTCTACTTGGCTAATATCAGCGACTTCGTCGCGTACACGTTGAACCAGTTGCATACCAAATTCTTGGTGAGCCATCTCACGCCCACGAAAGCGAACTGTGATTTTGACTTTATCGCCTTCTTCCAAAAACTTTTTAACGTTACGCATTTTAATTTGGTAATCATTTTCATCAGTTTGTGGCCGAAACTTAATTTCTTTTAATTCCACTACTTTTTGCTTTAGCTTGGCTTCATGCAAACGTTTTTGTTCAGCATAACGGAATTTACCATAATCCATTAGTTTAGCAACGGGTGGTATGGCAGTTGGAGCAATCTCAACCAAATCTATATCAGATTCAGCGGCTAAACGCAAGGCTTCACGAACATCAACAATACCCAGTTGTTCGCCTTCTTGACCGACTAAGCGGACTTCTGGGGCGAGAATTTCACCGTTAATTCGGTGTTCACGTTTGTCACGAGGCTCGCGGTTATCGCGAGGGTCACGGTAATTGCTAGTAGCTATGGCAGTACTCCTTAAGTTAAAACGTGATTTTAAGCGGAAAACTTTATTTTATGTTTAAATATTGAAGTGAGTGTATAAAATAATGCTATAAAAATACGATAAAAATATAATAAGGGTTAATATCAACACGGATTAATATAAAAAATATGGTACTGTTACTTAAAAACAGTTTTTGTATTTTTTATCTAAAATAAGCCTTATTTTTGCTAAGAAAATATATAAATATACAACTTAACCATATTAAAGTAGCAATACCAAATATAAATATATTTAAGAGTAATTTTACTAGACCTACAACAACTTGTCGTCTAATAAAGTAGTAAACTGTTAATGCAAGGTGAATTAAGGCTACCGCTGCTTATTGCGTAAGGCGTAAGGAGAGGAAAGTCCGAACTCCATAGGGCAACAGTGCTGGCTAACAGCCAGGAAGCGTAAGTTTACGGACAGTGCAACAGAAAATAAACCGCCTTAATTTGAAAGTTTAGTTTGAAAAATTGAGGTAAGGGTGAAATGGTGGGGTAAAAGCCCACCGCGTTAATGGTGACATTAACGGCAAGGTAAACCCCACTGGGAGCAACATCAAATAGGCTGGTAATACAGGGGCCCCTTGTATCAGCGGGTAGGTGGCTTGAGCTTAATAGTAATGTTAAGCCTAGAGGAATGGTAGCCGAAACAGTACGTGTAAGCGTATTATTTGCACAAAATTCGGCTTATTGATTCACCTTGCACCATTTAAAGCGCGTTCAATAAAATCTCGCTTAACTGTGGGTTTTGGCACATTGCCATAATATTCACTAAACCACGATCGTACATTGGTCTCTAAGCCAATTCCGTGCATATAGTTATACAAAGCCTTGTTTAAGGCCATACCTAGCCGTGCATGATCAACGCCTGTTTTGTCAATAAACTGTACATCGTTTTTAGCAAATAAACCTTGTTCAAGTGGCAATAACTGAATACCATACTCTTGTGGATTTAATCCAACAGGAGAATGTACAGTACAAGTAAAACGATGAAAATAGCCACTTTGAATACACCCTGCTGCAAATAATTGACGCACATATTCTAATGAATCAACCGTATCTTGCACGGTTTGTGTCGGGAAACCGTACATTAAATAAGCATGTACCAAAATGTCTGCATCGCTAAATGCTTTGGTTACCCGTGCAACTTGTGCAACAGACACGCCTTTTTTCATTAAATTCAATAAGCGGTCACTGGCTACTTCTAAGCCGCCACTGATTGCAATACAACCACTGTCTGCCATTGCCTGTGCCAACTCTGGCGTAAATGTTTTTTCAAAACGAACATTGCCCCACCATGAAATAGCGACATTTCTGGCTATCAATTCAGCTGAAAAAGCTTTTAACGATTTAGGTGGTGCAGCTTCATCCACTAAGTGAAACCCTGTTTGTTTAGTTTCGGCCACAATGTGTTCAACACGGTCTACTAAAGTAGCAGCAGTTGCCGCATCATAACGAGAAATATAATCTAAGCTCACATCACAAAAACTACACTTTTTCCAATAACAACCATGTGCAATGGTCAGTTTATTCCAGCGTCCATCGCTCCATAAACGGTGCATAGGGTTTAGCATATCCAGTAAAGATAAGTATTTTTGTAGTGGTAAACCGTCCCAAGTCGGTGTACCTACTTGTTCAAATACAATGTCAGGCTCAACAAAATGAGTATACTTTACGACATTCGCTTCGCAGCTAAATGTGCGAACTAAGCGTTGTTTGCCTCGTTTACCTTGTATGTGTTCAAGCAAGGCAAGAATAGGATTTTCGCCTGAATCTAATGTAACATAATCAAAATAATCAAACACCCTTGGCTCACCTAGATCGCGTAATTCAGTATTAACAAAACCACCGCCTAAAATTGTTTTTACCTGTGGATAGGCTTTTTTAATTGTTTGTGCAATCCGAAAAGCAGCATACACTGTACCTGGAAACGGTACAGATATTAAAATAACGGTGGGCTGATGCTGATTAATTGTTGCAACAGTTAAGCGTTCTAAAATAGTATCTACTAAAGTAGGTGATGCCGTTAATGCCTCTGCCAGTGAGTCAAAATGGGGCTGACTTGCCGCCAATGATTCAGCATAACGCACAAATTCAAAGCGACTGTCAATTGCGTCGCGTATTACATCGGCCAAATCATTTAAATACAAAGTTGCAATGTGTCTGGCTCTGTCATGCGTCCCTAAAGCACCAAAAGCCCATGATAAAGTGTCTGTATATTCATCATCACCCTCATTTATATAATTGTCTAATGCTGCAAATCGCGGTCCTTCAGGTAAAAAATTACGTCCTGCAATACGATGCGACAAAGTAGAATCAGTATTTTGTAAAAAGCGAATAGTCGGCACTATTGTGGCACGATAGCGTGAAAATTGTGCCATAAATGAAGTGATTGAATCGGACGCTATGCTACTGCCAATTAATTTATATAATTTCTCAACACAGGCTGTGTGTAATGTCTCTATACCTGATTCACTTAGTAAGTTAAGCACTAATTCTAACGCTAAATCAGCTTGTACGGCATCAAACCCACGCGATCGCAAAAAACCTGTTAGGTATGCTGTAGAAGGGTATGGCGTGTTTAACTGCGTCATAGGTGGAATTAACGACAAAATTTTCATAGACTCAACGCATTTTAAAAATGAAAAATAACAATATAAATAAATAATATAAATAATATAAATAAATGGTAATGTTAAATTTTAACTTTTACAGTATTTATGTTGGTATATTGTCTTGTTGATTTTACTAATTATTTCTTAATTATTAAATTTCTTTTATCAGTGATATTTGAACATTACCAATAAATCTTATACTTTTAAAAACCCTTCATACCGTCTGTTTGAATATTGAGTTGTTCGCCTTTGCGTTTAAGTACAAATAAACCTTGTGCTTTTGCGGCTTTACTGACATCTTTCGGTACACTTAAAGCAGCAATGCCGCCATAAATAACATAAT
>JBEDNN010000005.1:0-30170 GCA_041170585.1 Pseudomonadota bacterium
TCAAAGTCCGATACTATGCACGAATTAGTGACTAGACTGTTTATTATTAAATATAATCATTCAGTATAAAGTATTGACATAAAAATCTACCATTATCAAAGTTCTATTTGTACCACTACCAATTATTTAATCTAATCTTAACTCAGTCCATCAGATTGAGTTATAGCTAACAGAGATTAATCTGGAGATTTTTGCGATGCAACTGGTAAAATAATTTCATTGCGACGCATAAACCAAGGTGTTAATGGTTGATTGTAGCGTGCCCAAATTGGTTCACCTAACGGAGTCAAGTGACTGTTTTTTATCCAATTTTGTAATTTGGTTAGATTATAACGGTAATTTTTTTCACTCCAAAAACCTGAATAACGTATAGTGGCAACAAGCCGTGCCGGAACCTCACGAATGGATATATTGGGGTCTTTCGGATCAGGAGTTGTTGTCAAAGTGAATGATGCTGGCATCATAAAACTAATAATCCATTTACCATCTTGCTGCTGCTGACCTACTGGTGCTGTCATTTTAATCTTCTGACCTACTGGTTCTTGCGCTACAGGTGAGGTCATCACTACTTTTTGTAGTTGTTTATTATTGCCAGAAATGTACTTGAATAAGGGATTGAATGCTTGATTTCCTGCACCTTCAAAATCCCCATTCACAGTAGTTTGAGCGAGAATATGAGAGCTATATTTTCTAAGTTCAAATTCACCTTCTTCACGAATTACGTTGTACTTTGCTTCTTCTACTGCCATAACATTTTTTGTTAATATTAATGTGGTAATGATAATCCAAGTTGTCCGTAGCATTATTGAAATTTCCTTTCTGGAACGAGTCATTCTAGGTCTAACGTTTGAATTAAGAGGCGCCCGTTAGGCGTCCCGCTGGAATAAAGGGTTAGGCTGAAGTGACATAAGGCTGGGCGAGATTTACACCGCACAAACCTAGCGTGGTAAGAACAGACAACCCAAAAACCCACGTAGACTTAAGATTGAATGTGAAAGATGTATTTTTCATATAAAGCTCCTTTGTTTCAGTTTGAATTGAGTTAATTAAACTTTTCTTACCAGCTGTGAGAGTTGAACTCACCGAGCGACTGCTTTTTACTTCCATGTTTGAATGTTGATAAACAAGGTTGATTGAGCTGCCGTTCCACCCACTCTTATGTCTCCTCTTTTTAATTTGCCTAACGTAAAGTTCACCTGCGGCGCACAAACTACTACGCGAAGCGTAGCGACTGGTGCTGCAACGCCTTGTTAGGTATTGTCTTTGATGGTTTTGGATATACCGTTTGCTTTAACACTTTCTATACCGCTTTCACGAGATTGAGTAGAGTCATACATTTGACTTGTACCAATAACCTGACTGTTTGCGGCTTTTAGATTGAAAAATTCCTTTCCGTTGGATGAAGTTTTTCTCTCATACCGCTCTTCAAGTGTGCAATTTACTTGTACAGAAGCGATGCCGTTCTCAGCTGAGTTTTTTGCCTTATATAACTCACTTGTAAGAATGGTTTTCGCATTACCCGCTTTGAGCACAAAACGAAATTGCCCATCACTACTTTTACTTATTTCAAAGTAACCAGTCATTTTATTATCTCCTTTGTGTTTATAAAATTTGCGCGATTGCGCAATATTGACATTTTAGATAGCTAACGCCTGAGTCTACCGGAAAAATTGCCGTAGTGCAGCGTAGCGAAGGAAAATTTCCCCGGTGCAACGCCTTGTTAGGTCATTATTGTCTTATTTTTAATGTAAACTCGCCTACCTTGTTACCTGAGCCATCGTGTACTATGACGCGTATATTTTTGCCCTGCGTTTTTCTTAGCTTTTCCTCTAAATGGTACCTCGTATCTAGCACAACATCTGCACAAGCAGACTGGTTTAATTCTACAACGGAATATGCGGAATCTATCCATTTCAAGAGAAAGTTTAATTTCGCCCCTGTATGGAATCGATGCCAGACACTACCCGATGTTGAATGATACTCTTCATTATCTATATAGAAAATAAATCTTTCACGAGGGATATTGAAGCGGATTGGTTTCCCGCGATAGCAATGCTGTCCAACCACATATGTATTATATTGTGGAGTGTAAATCACCTCATTCTTAAACATATAACTAAAGCCTTCCTGCAAATTTCCATCAACAACAACCCTGGCACGGTCAATATTCTTAATTGAAGGCGATGTAGATTGATATGCGTATCTTTCTGCTTGAGCCAAAGAGGATAACAAAAACATGCTTAAAAATATAACTGATATTTTTTTTATTTTATTGCTCATATAAACCTCCTGACCAAATCCAAACTACTAACGTTTGACATAAGGGGCTGCGGCACGCAGTCCCAGAGAGCGAAACGAAGGCAAATTTTCCGGTGCAACGCCTTGTTAGGTATTTTTGAATGTGACTGGAGATGACCCCTGAGAGAATTTTTTTGGGCGAACAACGACTGTCCCAGCCAATTTATCATGCCAGCCTTGTTTTTTGCGTCAATGCCTACCCAGATAAAGCCTATGAATAAGGGGCGCGCCGCCGATAGGCGGAGCGTCCCCTGCAATGAGTTGTTAGGCATGACTCGCGCTCCGTGATGAGTATTCGGCAATGAAGTCTTTAGCCGCCTCATACCTTTCTGCTTTGTAGTGCTGAGAGTCCTCGAAAATGTTGTTCTCGACGATGAAATCGACATAGAACTTTAACCGCACATAAGCTTCCTTGAGTTTGCCAAGTTGTTTGTACCGCTCACCTGAGAAGAGATACGCTAAACACTGCCTCGGATTCAGTTCAATTGACCTTTCCCATGACGCGAGAGCCTGCTCATTCATATTCATAGCTTGGAAACGATTGCCGATATTTAGGAAGCACAGCGAAGGATTCAGATCGTTATTAGCGATCGCAGCCAAATAGGCCTCGATCGATTGGACATGTTTTCCAATGCTTCCCAACAGGACGCCAAGATCAAAGTAGTAACCTCCCCTTTCTTGAAGCGTCGGTATCGAAAGTGCCTTGTTGAGCAAAGCAATTTGTAAAGTAGTCGTTACGCGCTTCCTTCCTTGAACGAGCTTCCTTCCTTGAACGACGTAGCCCTTCTCGTTGAGGTGAACTTGCGTGAGCGTAAAGAAGCGATCCTCGTTACCCAATGCATTGAAGTCGGCGGCACCATCATCGAGTAGTTGCTGTATTGCTTCTGTGACTTCTTCGTCGGACAAGGCGCCGACACGCTTGACTATCGCGTCGCACGCATGGTGATCAATCTTTGGCCTAAGCCGCTCAGGCATTGAGTTCACAATGGCGGTGAAGAGAGTTTCAAGACGAGCGATGCGCTGTTCAAGAACGTCAACACGCTGTCCAGGAATACTGAGTCCAATTAGCTCTGCTGCGAATGGAGCTACGAGGCCCAATGGGGTAAAAATCGCCCCTGATGCGCCAAATATCGCCTTTGTGAAAGCTACTGTAGCGTCCGTAAGATTGGGGCCTTCAGGTTCCATCTTGGATTCTCCTATGGCGAATGCTAACGTTTGAATTAAGGGGCGCCGTTAGGCGTCCCGCTTGAATGATGGGTTAGAACATAGTTTTTAGAAAAGTACTGATTGGGGCTGCTACAGATGCTATTGAAGCAATGCTACCCAGCACACTAAGTGCTCTTTCAATAACTTGTGGTTCAGGGTTTTTGCTTTCCAATTCTTGTTTAATATTATTTATAGCAGCCTGTGCGTCCATTGCGCTTTGTTTGGAAATGGAAGAGTTGTTTCTTATTTCAGCTAAAATTAAGTCTATTTGGTTATTAACCTTGGCTAAGTTTTCAGTACTAGCATAGTAGTTACCAGCCACTTGAATACCAACCGAGGAATTGAAATTATTGAATACGCCAGACATATTTAGCCTCTCTCTATAGATTGGCTGTAAATAGATGAGCCAAAATTGTTGATTGAGTCCTCGCTACCTACATTTACCGTTTCGATTTCAAACTTTATGTCGCCAGTTTCCTTTTTTTCCATGGATTGTTTTATGGCGTTTTTAGTTTTGAGTATTTGCTCTTCATCAAAGGAGTAAAACAGTGGTTTGCTACCAGCATTAGTTTCAAGCATTAAGCTAAATAAAATTGGTGGATTTTTTCGCATTGTGTCCCATATATCCCATTGTTTGGCGATTTTTTCTTTTGCGTCTAGCCAATTAGATTTACCTGTCTTTAATGTTTCAACTGACCCGTAGATTATTGCAGCGGCGATTCCAACGGCAACAAAAATAGCTAGATTAGGCGAATTAAAAAATAACGTAATTACAAGCCAAGCAGCGGCCGACGCTAACGCCATACCTTTAAAGTTTATATCCAAGGAAGGCTCGGGAGTTTCAAATTTTGGCTCAGGTTCATTGAGTGGAATAATCCTCTTCCCAACAGAAGTTGCGGCGATATTTCTAATTTGCCATGTTGTGTGGCCACACTCAATCACACGGTCGTTTACCTTAAATTCGGTACTTGATGATGGTATAAATCGCCGATAATCCATGAGTTTCCTCCAATAATAGCTATGTTCTAACGTAGAGGTGAGGGGCGCGGAGCGTCCCTCTCGACCGTAATGTTAGATGTTGAATTGTAGCCATGCATACCTTAATTGAACAAATATCTTCCAACAACGAATGGCAGTGCAAAATACAGCAAGTTGGTGATGGTTCCACTCACCATGAATGCCCATAATGTTCGACCAAAGGATGCTTTATATATTTTACTCCCAAGAGCGTACAAGGTGTAGTACGCCCACAAGATTAGAGGGAGAAACAAGATTAGAGGGAGAAGAGGAATCCACAGAGCACTCAGAGATAATGCAGAAAGGTTTCCTGAATCGAGAATAACTGAGAAAGATGCAATTACTATGGCGGAGATGAATAGCATTGCGCCCCAATAGTAGTAGTGAGCTGACTTTGCTCGCGACCATTCTGCAATTCGTTTTTTGTCTGCAATTTTGCCAAAGAAATAGGCGAACACCACTGCAAACAACGGGGCTAGAGCAATGTGAATGAACTCAAACTTTTGCTGAGATTCCTGATGATTGGCAAATGAATGCATAAGTTTTGCAGCGATGGCAGGCTCATCAACCTTCAAGAAATAATTTGCAATATCCTCAAGTCGGCACGATCCTGTTGTTCCAGAAATCCTTCTACTCAGCGGACTCAGACATGGCCGCCTTAATTCGGAAATCACTTGAAGTTCGAGGTTCGATATATCTGTTGGCTCGACCTTTAGGACACGAAAAAAGATCTGCATCTCTTGTTCAGATAGCGACTCAAGGTCTGCATCCACCCATGTTGCTTGCGTTGTGAAATTGCCGCTCCAAAGAGTTATTGCGGCAAATAGACCGTAGGACATCAGAAGAAATGATCCTGCTGATACCAGCCTCGAATTTGGAAGCCCTGCGAAAAAGCGATTGGGAGATTTCAGTATTTCTGCAAATGTCCTAAAGAACTGAAAGAAGAAGAAGTCGTTGTAATAGTCTTTTGTCACTATGTTATCTCCAGAGGTACACTATTATTGAAGGTCTAACGTAAAGTTCACCTGCGACACGAAATGCCCGCCGCCGAAAGGCGGCGCGCATTTTGGGGCGTCAGGTGCAACGGCAAGTTGGGCTAATTTTTGAAAGATCCGATATAATATTCATTGGGTCTATTTTTTATTCTGGGGCGTTTTTCCAAGAAACCTTCAATATAAGATGCACTTTCCACAAAAACGTCTGTGTATTCTGAATCATTACTATCAAATACAATGGTTCCTGCTGAGTTTTGCTTAATTGTGTTGTATCCTCTGTAATAGTTTAAATGCTGAGATGGTGCCTCTCCAATTACGATTATTTTTGGGTCTATCTTTTTTAGCATTGATAATGGGACTTTTCCACTATCTCTTCCATGATGTGGAGCGAATAACACGCAAGTCTTCTCTAAATCAATATCATCTTTGATCTTTTCCATAAAATCTTCTTTTAGATCTCCCATCCATAGAAAACTAGAGCCTTTGTTTATGGCATATCTAATTATTGGAGATATATTGTTGGGGCTTTCCCCATTTTCTGCCGCATCTAGAGCGTTTTTATAATCGGTGTTGCTTGTGTTAGGCCAGAGAATATTTATTCCAGCCCCACCTCTTTCATCATCTGAGAGATTCATCCATTTTCGTTGACAATTCTTCTTAATAAAATAAGATTTGTCACTATCTCGCAGATTACAGTAATATTTGAAATCCTCACTTTCATCAGATTTTGTTGCTTCATTTTGAGTGCAATAAAAATTAACAATAGGCATTTTCTGGTCTAGGAATTTAAGCCCACGTAGATGATCCTCATCTGGATGTGTTGATATAAATCTTTTGATGGTTTTTTCTTTGGACTCTTTTAATAAATCATCAACAATTTTATCACGATTACTTTCATCCATACAGCAGTCGATAATAGTGAAGTTATCTGTATTGTGTTTTATATAGAACATATCCCCGTTGCCAACGGAAAATGATTTTACGATACTCATTATTTCGGGCTCCTTGCGCTGATTCTCTTGGTGATATAAGTGCTTTGTTTTCTGTATGACATTAGAAACAAAACGAAGAATAAAAACATGCAAACATAAGTAGAGTAATCGTAAGGTATTTTGTATTTCACGCTTAATTTGTCATAAGTTATAACCATTAGTGAGCACAAAAACAAAGAACACAATGTCCTGTACATGTTATTGATTTCTGAAAACAGTTCTACCTTGGGATCTTCCTTCAGAGCATTTAAAAAATCAGTGTAATTTGAAAATGCAACAAGCTTTGTCTTTTTCGCTATCGGTTCTATTATTAAAGAACCCACTCTGCTGATGACTAACCCGAGAAAATAATAAATAAAAACCGCCACTTCAATATTTTTGTGAATTATTTTTATAGATGTTGCGGCATCTATAAATGCAGCGAATAAAACACCAGGTAATAAGTAGTTGAATATGTTGTATGAGCCTAGTTTGTCGAGTAAGTCTTTCATTTTCCTTGAACAAGCAGGTTGTCGTATTAGCCCAACGTATAGTACACGACACAATTATCGTATACCTGTAAAATACTGTCGTATAACCTTAATAGTTTTATTGTAAAACCTATAAAACTCATTTAGTTAAAAAACAATCAGTTTATTTTACGACACAATAAACGACATAGGTATAAAAAATGAAACTTTTAGATCAAGTGCGGGAAACAATCCGCTTTAAACATTACAGTTTATCTACTGAAGAAACTTATATTGGCTGGATTAAATAATTGGTAGTGTTAAAATAGCACTGATACAAGAAATTTAACAGGAATTAAAGCGATGATAAAATTAACTTATTCATGCAAAACTTGCAACAGTGAAAATATTATTAAAAATGGGAAGAATAGAGCAGGTTCACAGACGTATAAATGTAAAGATTGTTCAAATTATGGTGTTTTAGAAAGTGTAAAACGCACTGCACAAATAGACGAAAGTATGATTAAAGCAGTTTTATTAGAAAGAAATAGTTTACGTTCAGCGGGTAGGATTTTAGGAATTAGCCACGTGACTGTGTGGAATTATCTAAAAAAAAAGCCCAGCAATTAAAACATTTTAAAACGAGTATTGCACCGATGCAAACAGGTGATAACTTAGAATTAGATGAAATTTTTACTTATTATGCTTTAAAAATTAATCAAATTCGTATTTGGATAACTTTAAATGTACGCAACAGGCAAATTGTATCCTTTTATATCGGTGATGAGTCTATGAAATCTTGTAAACAGTTTTATCGTAAATTACCTTATCATTTTTATAAAAGTCTTTGTTTTGCTGATAATTGGAAATCTTACCGTTGTATTCCTGCCAATGTATTAACACAGGTCGGTAAAGAAACAGGTTTAACTAATCATATAGAACGCTTAAATTGTACTATTCGTCAAACACTGTCTAGGCTAGTCAGAAAAACACTTTCATTTTCTAAAAAACTGTATATGTTACATTTACAGTTTAAATATTGGGCCTACTATTACAACCTAAAACATAACAGTTAAAATTTAACATTACCAATAAATACAATAAATAAATACAATATACTTGTTATAATAATAACTTGTAGACTAGTAACTATAAAAATAGTCTACATTAAGCCTAGTGATGAATAGTGTAATCCACTCTACTCCTATCCTAGAAACTATCCTCGCATCATTTTAGATTAAATATTATTAAATATTAATATAACTAAATATTAAATAATTTTAAACTAACCAATGCAATGCGATTAAAAACATATAGCATTAAGCTACTTATATTATGAATATTATTGATCAGCTAAATCAAATTGAAATAGACCGCATTGCGGCTATTCGTAAATTACCTGCGTTTCGTCCAGGCGATACCGTTATTGTCAGTGTAAATGTAGTTGAAGGCACACGTAAACGGATTCAAGCCTATGAAGGTGTTGTTATTGCGATTCGTAACCGTGGTTTAAACTCTGCGTTTACTGTACGTAAAATGTCTAATGGTGAAGGGATTGAACGCACATTTCAAACGCATTCAACTGCAATTGCTGGTGTAGAAGTAAAGCGTAAAGGTGCTGTACGTCGTGCTAAGTTATATTACTTGCGTGAATTAACAGGTAAATCAGCGCGTATTAAAGAACGTATTGATTTTAAAAAGAATGCTGCTTAAAAAATAGTATTGCTACTAAACATTGTTTTCTTTGCTCTCTTAGAGAAAGAAAACAATGTACTGTGCTGCTGAATTAATATGAATAAAAATATATACACATTAATATATACATCAATATATACACCAGTGTATTTTTAATAAATACATGTCAATATACATCAATATATCTTAATATATGCCTAAGATAAATATCATTTTTTATGATATGTGCTTTCAATAACAGTAGATTTAAAAAAATCTAACATATAAAACAACCAGTATGCTGGAATGTCGCCTATAACATTGGCTATATCGTGAGTAATATCCCACCGCAAATGTTTGATTAAATTAAACAAACTGTTTGCTAATAATACATCACCTTCAATATGTAGCCAACGTAACCGTTGGTCAATCGGTGCAGACGTTATGCCTGTTTTAATAATAATAGTGACATCTGCTTTAATTTTAGGGCTTATATCTAATAAGTCTGCCGTATCTATTTTGATTATTGGTTCAAATAATGCATCGTTATTTAAACGTAGGTATTGTTCCCCTGCTGGCAAGGTTGGCACTGGTAGTATTGTCCAAGAAGGCTGTGGTAAAAGTAACTCTATACCTGATTCCCAATGTATCAATAAAATGCGTCCAGCCTGTTGCTTAAGCAGTTCATGAATAACTGGTTCGGTAATGAGTAAATGATTAATTGCTGAACACATTAAAAGGGCACTTTTATGCTGCATTTGTGCTTTGACTGTGTCTATACTTTTAAACAAAGATAAAAAATTAGAAATAGAAAATGGCATTAAAGATTCCAGTAAGTCAGCTAAACAATTAAACTGAAACAACATTGTAAAATCATATTGCCTGTTTATTTTTATTTCAAGAAATCTTCTACTAGCATTTTTGCTTGTGTGATTACGGTATCCACTGCTTTTTCTTGCAAATCTGGAGGATATCCATATTTTTTTAAAATTCTTCTTATATTTCGTCTTAAAGTCGCTTGTACACTTTCTTTAATTGCCCAGTCTATGGTTGTACTGTTACGAACGGTTTTTAACAATTCTTGTGCGATATGTTTTAATATCTCATCACCAAGCACGGCAACCGCTGTATTATTTGTTTCTAATGCAGTATAAAAAGCATACTCTCTATAGTCTAAGCTTAGATTTTCTCCACGTTTATCAGCATCTTTTAATTGTTTTGCAAATGGAATTAACACTTTTTCTAAAAAATCAACGGTATCAATCATGCCATTGTGATAGCGTTTGATGGCATCTTCTAACATTTCAGAAAACTTCTTGCTTTCTACTAAATTTATCTTAGTTCGTTTTTTTACTTCATCTTTGAGTAATTTTTTCAACAGCTCAACAGCCAAATTCTTTTGTGGTAAATCTTTGAGTTCTTGTAAAAACCGTTCATCTAATATTTCAATGTTTGGTTTTTTTAACCCTGCTGCATCAAAAATATCAATGACATTGTCAGAGGTAATCGCTTCAGAAATAATTTGTTGGTAATGTTAAATTTTAACTTTTATAATATTTATAGTGGTGCAGTAGCCTGTTAATTTTACTGGTTACTTCTTAATTATTAAATTTCTTGTATCAGTGCTATTTGAACATTACCTTTTTATTTATTGATTTTTATTTTTAATAAATCTGGACGAACGGCTTGAGTTAAAGCATGTGCTTGTTGTGTACGCCAGTTTTTAATGTTGATATGGTTGCCGCTCATTAATACAGCGGGTACTGTTACATTTTCAAATGTTTTAGGGCGTGTATAGTGCACATGATCCAAACTTCCAGAATAAAAAGAATCTTCTTTGGTACTAATTAAATCGTTTAACACACCAGGAATTAAACGCAAAGCGGCATCTAATACCATCATTGCAGGTAATTCACCACCTGATACTACGAAATCACCTACACATATTTGTTGCGTTACATAATGATCAATAATACGTTGGTCTATACCTTCGTAACGGCCACACAGTATGATAATACCCTTTGATTCACTTATATCCATAACAGTAGTATGCGTACAAGGCTTTCCTTGTGCGCTTAAATAAATCACAGCTGAATCAATAATACCATGCAAAGTATGGCGTGCTTTAGCGGCTTGAATACTAGCAGCCAAAGGCTGGGGCAACATCACCATACCGGGGCCTCCACCATAAGGACGGTCATCTACACGTCGATAGTTGTCTTTAGTAAAATCACGCGGGTTCCAAAAAACTGCTTGTGCCAAGCCGTGTTCAAAAGCACGGCGATTAATACCGTTTACCATCCAAGCAGTAAATAGCTCGGGGAATAAAGTAATAATATCTATACGTAACATCACAAGTCTTTATTTTGGATTAATAATTATATTAATAGCATTAGTATTAGTATTGTTGATTATATAATATTGATAATATAATATTAATTATATGAATAATATTTATACTATTGATAATACTTATAGTATTAACACTATTAACACTATTAATACTATTAATACTATTGATAGATTAATAATACTGATAATACTGATTAATTTTTAAACTACAAACCAGCTTTTTGCCATGTCATAAAACCATTGGCACGTAATTCACAGGCAGGGCATTCACCACAACCATAACCCCATACAGGCCGTTGGCTGGGTTCACCCCGTACACCGTTGTAACAGGTATGTGATTCTTCCAAAATTAAATCAACTAACTTTTGACCACCTAATGAAGCTGATAAAGCCCATGTCTGTGCTTTATTTAACCACATTAAAGGTGTTTCAAACGTAAATCGCTGCCCCATACCCAAGCTCACCGCTACTTGCTGGGCTTTAATTGTATCATCACGACAATCAGGATAACCTGAAAAATCAGTTTCACACACACCTGCCACAATAACACTGTGTCCACGCCGATAAGCCAAAGCAGCGGCAAATGTTAAAAATAACAAGTTTCTTCCCGGAACAAATGTGTTTGGCAACCCTGACGCATCAAATGCAATTTTGGTATCACGGGTTAAAGCCGTATCACTAATTTGCCCCAACACATCTAAATCTAACACGTGATCTTCACCTAAACGGTTGGCCCACAGTGGAAACTGTTGCCTAATGTGTGCCAATATAACTTGCCGTGCTTGCATCTCAATACGGTGTTTTTGCCCATAGTTAAACCCGATAGTTTCTATACAGTGATAGTGTTCTAAAGCCCATGCAAGACAAGTCGTTGAGTCTTGTCCACCTGAAAATAGTACCAAGGCATTACGGTTTAAAGTATCCATAATATTTATATGTTTAAAGATAGACTTTATTTATACTATTTATATTGTTTATATAATTATTTATATACTACTTATATTAAGTATATTGATTATATTAAGTATATTGATTATATTAAGTATATTAAGTATATTTATTATTAACTACGATTTATTTCTAAACGCGTTAGCAAAAGCATTAGAAATGGCTGTATTCATTGCGGGGTTTAACGGTGTTTTTTTAGGTTTATTGATATTAGGTTTAGAAAGTAAATTGCCCTGCCAAGAATTAGGCAATGTAGATACATGTGCCGTTTCAAGCTGTAAACGCATAGACAACATAATTCGTTTACGCGACAAGTCTACTTCAATTACCCGAACTTTAATAGCCTGTCCTGCTTTTACTACGCTACGTGGGTCTTTAACGAAGCCTTTCCCTAGTTCAGACACATGAACCAACCCATCTTGGTGTACACCAATATCAACAAATGCACCAAATGCGGCAACGTTACTCACAACCCCTTCCAAAATCATACCCGCTTGTAAATCTCGCATATCTTGTATGGCATCATCAAATTGAGCATATTGAAATGTTCCACGTGGGTCACGGCCTGGTTTAGCCAATTCAGTCAATACATCTTTTACTGTAGGCAGTCCAAACTGTTCATCAATAAACTCTTCAGGATTCAAACTATTTAATTTATCAGTTTGCCCCATTACTGCTGGTAAATCTTGTCCGATTTTTGCCAATATACGTTGTACTAAAGGGTAAGCTTCAGGGTGAACACTACTGGCATCTAAAGGATTATCACCATAAATACGCAAAAAACCAGCACATTGTTCAAAGGCTTTATCGCCTAAACGAGGTATTTTTTTTAATGCCAAACGGTTTAAAAAAGCACCATTAGTATCACGCATTGCAACCATTGAACGGGCGGTACTTAAACTTAAACCTGATACATGTGCCAACAAACTAACACTGGCTGTGTTAGCATCTACCCCAACCAAATTAACACAATCTTCTATCACTGCATCTAAACCTTGTGCTAATTGACGCGCGGGTAAATCATGTTGGTATTGTCCTACGCCAATAGCTTTAGGATCAATTTTAACCAATTCAGCTAACGGGTCTTGTAGGCGGCGAGCGATACTAACCGCGCCACGTAAACTAACATCTAATTCTGGTAATTCATGACTGGCTAACTCTGATGCAGAATACACCGATGCACCTGCTTCGCTGACGACGACTTTTTTAATCGCAGGAAAATCACAGTCTATTGCTTTTAAATGATGTATCAACTGTACAACCAGTGCATCAGTTTCACGGCTAGCGGTACCATTACCAATAGCAATTAAGCCAACGCGGTATGTTTGAATTAAATGAAGCAATGTAGCACGTGTTGCTTCTTTCTCGTTACGTGGTTCAAATGGATAAACTGTAGCGGTAGCTAACACGCTGCCTGTTGCTGAAATTACGGCTACTTTAACTCCCGTACGAATACCTGGGTCTAAACCCATAATCACTGCATCACCTGCTGGCGGTGCTAATAAAACATCACGCACATTGGCACTAAATACTTTTACCGCCTCGGTGTGGGCTTTTTCTTTAATACGCGTAATCACATCATTTTCTAAATGACTGTGTAACTTTACACGCCATGCCCAACGCACACACTCACGAATAAACCCGTCCGCAGGTTGGTCAGCAATGATTAAACCCAGCTGTTTAATTAAATGTCCTTCTAATGGGTGACTGGCACTGGAAGGTATTTGTCCGCTGGCTATTGCCTCGTAATGGGCTGGCTGTTCACATTGCACAGTCAATATACCTTGTGCTTGACCACGCAATATAGCCAATAAGCGATGCGACGGTATATGCTGTAATGGCTCATTATGCTCAAAATAATCACGGAACTTATGTGCGTCAGGTTTAGTATCAGCATCATCTGTTTTGCCGACATAAATATGGTTTTGTTGCCATATCAGTTCGCGTAAGCTACTGACAACATCAGGATTTTCTGAAAACTGCTCGGCTAAAATATCACGCGCACCGTCTAGTGCTGCTTTAACCGTCGTAATATCACCTTGTATAAAATCACTCGCAATAATTAACGGGTCTAAAATACGGTTATTTAGTAGATTGATAGCCAATGGTTCTAACCCCGCCTCTTTTGCTATCACTGCCCGCGTACGTCGCTTGGGTTTATAGGGTGCATATAAATCTTCTAAACGTTGCTTAGTATCTGCTTGCATAATTGACTGATGCAATTCAGGATTTAATTTATTTTGTGTATTAATTTCAAGCAAAACGGCTGCACGTCGTGCTTCTAATTCACGTAAATACGGTAATCGGTCTATCAATAGGCGTAATTGTGTATCTGACATACCACCCGTTGCTTCTTTACGGTAACGGGCAATAAAAGGCACTGTTGCACCACTATCAAGTAGCTCTATCGCGATAGTCAAATGTTTAAAATTGACTCCCAATTCACGGGCTAACTGGGTAATAATAGTGTTTATTGTCTCTGTAGGGTTTAACATGGTAGTTATCATTATTTAAACAATTTATTGATATTGATATTGATATTATTAATATTTGTATTGGTATTATTAATATTGGTATTATTTAAATTATTATTAAAATTATTATTTAAATTATTATTAAAATTAGTATATTTATATATAAACATTTATATGAAAAAAAACGATTTATTAATATTAAAAGTGGTCAATAACACACATATATTTTTATGGGCTATCCTATTCATCATAAGCAGCACTGTTACAATCACAACCGCTTATAGTGCTGAAGCAATAGCGATACAAAACCAATATTTAGAAAATATGCAACAGTGTGGGCGACAATTAGCACCTGCACAGTGCCAACGTAAAGCAAACTTAAAATATGCAGCACAGCAGCATACTTTAAAACAACAAAAAATTGTTCAAACACAAGCGATGCGTACTTTAAAAATGCAGCAAAATACTGTGTACCCTAGACTAAGCCAGCAACAAAAAACATCTAAAGAGGATAATAAACGCCCACTTTTGCAAGGTAATTTACCTAAAAGCAATACTATTATTTTAAAAAGACCACCTTTAATCACGGCTAAACAATACACCCATAAATACACCCATAAACCAGTTAATCGCCGACTAATAAAACCTGTTAAAGTAAAGTTAGCTATTAATTTTATAAAACGTCAGGCAGAGTCAAATCAAAAAATTATGCGCCGCCTTGCTAAAAATAATAAGCGGCGTGAACAAGGATTTATAGTAGATAAAGTTATTGTGCCTCAACCTTAATATAATTTAAAGAATTTAAAGAATTTAAAGTTTTAAGTTTTAAGTTTTAAGTTTTAAGTTTTAAGTTTTTTTAATCACGAAAATTTTCAAATCCTAAAGGAAGATCTTTAATATCCTGCTTTAATAAAGCCATGGCTGCTTGTAAATCATCTCGCTTTGTACCAGTGATACGTACTGTGTCTCCCTGAATACTTGCCTGTACTTTAAGTTTACTATTTTTAACAGCCAAAGTAATTTTCTTAGCGTCTTCAGTTGGAATACCTTCTTTAATAGTTGCAACTTGCTTAACTTTATCACCACCAACGCGTTCAGTATCAGCGTATTTTAAATACCGTAAATCTACGCCTCGTTTAGTTAATTTAGCCAATAAGACCTCTTTAACTTGTGTGACTTGAAAGTCATTATCCGCCAATAAAACCAAGGTTTCTTTTGCTTGTTCAACTTTAGCACTACTGCCTTTAAAGTCAAATCGAGTACCAATCTCTTTATTAGCTTGTTCAACCGCATTTTTTAATTCAACTGTATCAGGTTTACAAACAACATCAAAACTAGGCATAAAAATCTCGCAAATTAATTAAAAAATAATAAAATAATAAGATAATAAGATAATAAATAATAAAAATAAATATAAATATAAAATATATACATAAAAATATATTTAGATACTTATATTTACCTAACCTTAAAAATATTTCAATGAGTGCCAGCAGATTAAATATAAAAAAATCGCCTGATACCTTGTGGATACCAGACGAATTTTTAACCCCAAAATATGCCAATAAATAGCCTGTTTTAGTGATTATTTAATGTCAGCCGTTGCACCTGCTTCAACTAATTTTTTAGCTGCTGCATCAGCATCAACTTTAGAAACGCCTTCTTTAACTGCTTTAGGTGCGCCATCTACTAAGTCTTTAGCTTCTTTTAAGCCTAACCCAGTTAATTCACGGACTGCTTTAATAACGCCTACTTTATTAGCACCAACGCCTGTTAAAATAACATCAAATTCAGTTTTTTCTTCAACAACTGCTGCACCAGCCGCCGCCGCTGGGGCAGACATCGCTGCTGCTGATACGCCAAATTTTTCTTCAATTGCTTTAACTAAATCATTCAAATCCATTACAGACATGCTATCTAAAGCTACTAAAAAATCGTCTTTGTTAAATGCCATGATAATATTTCCTTAATATATAAATATAAATGTGAGTATAAATATAGCGTTGATATAAATCATTTAGTGAATAACATCACTGTGTTAATAACACATTATTTATAGCAATACACTAGATAAACCGTTTTAAACAGCAGGTGTTTCAATAGCAGGTGCTTCAGCAACAGGTGTTTCAACGATAACTGTTTCGGCAGAAGTTGATTCAATTGTCGCTTGAGCAGCCAATTTTTGTTCAGAAATTGCACTCAATACACGTGCAAAGCGTGAAATCGGTGATGCCAATAAACCACACAGTTGTGCTAATAGCACTTCTTTACTTGGAATACTAGCTAATTGCTGTACCGCATCTTTGTCTAGTAATTTGCCGTTATAAGTACCTGCTTTAATCACCAATTTATCATTGGTTTTAGCAAAATCATTGATAACCTTTGCAGCAGCTACTGCATCTGCCGAAAAACTATAAATCAACGGCCCAACCATTTGATCGCCAGCTATCTCAAACAAACTACCTGCTACTGCACGGCGTGCTAAAGTATTTTTTAACACACGTAAGTAAACATTGTTTACACGTGCTTGCTTACGTAATTTTGTCATATCCGCGACGGTAATGCCACGGTATTCAGCAATGACTAATGTTTGTGATTTTGCTACTTGCGTAGTAATTTCAGAAACAACTGCTTTTTTATCATTCAGATTAAGACTCAAAGTCTACTCCTTTCAAAACACAGTTTAATATTTAGTGATAAACACTGAACATAAACCACTCGATTTTGGCTATCCTTGAACGCAATTACGACATTGCGTATAGGGTTTGCCATCTGCGTAGGGTCGTTACATTAAGTGGCTATCACTAGCCACCCCTACGGTCTTTGACTGCTATAGTGCTGTAATCAACACTATGCCCATCAATTTTTGATAATTAAGCAGCAGTACCGATTTGTACTGTTGCAGAATCAACTCGCACACCCACACCCATAGTCGATGACAGTGCAACGCGTTTTAAGTAAACACCTTTTGCTGAAGTTGGACGCGCACGATTTAATGCATCTAATAAAGCGGCCAAATTTTGTTTGATTTTATCAGCATCAAACGATGCACGGGCGATACTGGCATGGACAATCCCTGATTTATCAGTACGGTATTGAACTTGACCTGCTTTTGCATTTTTAACTGCAGTCGCCACATCGGCCGTTACAGTACCGACTTTAGGGTTAGGCATTAAGCCACGTGGGCCTAAAATAGTTCCTAAAGTACCCACCACACGCATTGCATCAGGCGAGGCAATCACAACATCAAAATTCATGACACCTGCTTTGATTTGCTCTGCTAAATCTTCCATACCGACAATATCAGCACCTGCGGCACGTGCCTCGTCGGCTTTAGCCCCTTGAGTAAACACTGCAACACGCTTTGTACGGCCAGTACCTGCGGGCATAACCACTGCACCACGTACGACTTGATCTGATTTTTTAGGGTCTACACCTAGCATAATCGCTACATCTATTGATTCATCAAATTTAGCTTTAGCACAGCTTTTAACGACTGTAATTGCTTCATCAATAGAAAATAATTTAGTACGGTCAGGCACTGCTTTAGCCGCAACTTGCGCTTTCTTAGATAACTTAGCCATCACACATTCTCCGTCGTCAAGCCCATAGAACGGGCACTACCTGCCAACGTACGCACGGCAGCATCCATATCAGCAGCCGTTAAATCAGCATTCTTAGTCGTTGCAATCGCCTCCAATTGCGCACGGGTTAATTTACCCACTTTTTCAATGTGGGGACGTGGTGAACCTTTTGTAATACCAGCTGCTTTTTTTAGCAAAATTGATGCTGGCGGCGATTTCATTACAAACGTAAAGCTTTTATCAGCAAATGCTGTAATAACCACAGGAATAGGTAAACCTACTTCTATACCTTGTGTTTGAGCATTAAATGCTTTACAGAACTCCATAATATTTAAACCGCGCTGACCTAAAGCGGGACCAATTGGAGGCGAAGGGTTTGCCTTGCCTGCAGGAACTTGTAGCTTAATAAAGCCAACAATTTTCTTTGCCATATTTCTTCCTTATTTGAGTCGTAACGTTAACGCGGTTTGAATTGAGTTAAACCGCATTATCTCCTCATACGATACATCGAAGGCCGTATCGTTTGCCTGTAAATATTTTAAATTTTAAATATTAACTTTCAAATATTAAATAAATATTAAATACCAATAGGTTAAAAATTAAATCTTCTCAACTTGAGAAAAATCCATATCAACACTAGTCGCACGGCCAAAAATAGTTACCGAAACACGAAGACGGTTTTTATCATAGATAACCTCTTCAACACTGCCATTAAAATCAGTGAAAGGACCTTCTTTGATACGTATAACTTCACCTACTTCAAATAACACTTTAGGTCTTGGTTTATCAGAACCAGCCTTCATTTGATCACGCATAGACTGTACTTCGGCTGCAGAGATAGCCGTTGGCTTATTTGCCTTGCCACCAATAAAACCCGTCACTTTAGGCGTACTTTTTACCAAATGCCAAGTTTCATCGGTTAATTCAATTTCAACAAAAACATAACCTGGAAATAAGCGGCGTTCAGAAGTAACTTTTTGACCGTTTTTAACTTCTAAAATTTCTTCAGTCGGCACCAAAATCTCACCAAACATGTGAGACAGTTCAGAACGCTCAATCCGCTCTTGTAACGATTTAGCGATCGATTTTTCCATCGCCGAATAAACATGAACAATGTACCATTGCTTAGCCATTTATTTACTCCAGTTTAAAACGAGATCAAATAAAGCTAATTCAATCAGCTTATCAACAGACCACAAAAAGATTGCCATAATTATTACAAAAACAAACACTACTATAGTCATTTGAGTTGTTTCTCTACGGCTAGGCCACACCACTCGTAACAATTCGGTGTAAGCCGCTTTAAAAAAAATAATTAAAGATTGTCCTGTACTACTGGTTAAAAAAACAACCGTTGCAATAACTAAACTTAATAACAATGCTGACAAAAGTATCCAAGCGTCTTGCTGACCCGAGAAGTAAAAGACGAAACCACCTATTACCAAGGCAATTGATGACAGTACTTTCACAAGATCTAACGGCGTTTTATTACCGACTTCAATTTCAGAGGTATTCATACAAACTTTCTATTGATTTTATAAACACTGTAAACAAAAAAGTATCACAGACACCAGTTAAAACATCAACCTAAATATTCTTAACAAGAAAAAGCCACCTAAATTAGGTGGCAGGGGAAGAGGGAATCGAACCCCCAGCCTACGGTTTTGGAGACCGTCGCTCTGCCAATTGAGCTATTCCCCTACTAATTTTTTAACCTATATAGATTTTTATTATACCCAATAAACAATCCACTAATGGTGGTGGTGCCCGTTGCGAGAATCGGACTCGCGATCTCCCCCTTACCAAGGGGGTGCTCTACCACTGAGCCAAACGGGCTTATTTTATTAATTTTAGATAAATTATAGACGCCTAGTTGGAGCGGGAAGCGGGAATCGAACCCGCGCTATTAGCTTGGAAGGCTAAAGTTCTACCATTGAACTACTCCCGCATTTAGTTTTTTATTTGGTTTGCTGGTGGGGAAGACTGGATTCGAACCAGTGTACTCAGAGAGAACAGATTTACAGTCTGTCGCCTTTAACCGCTCGGCCACCTCCCCTGCAAAGACTATTATTATTGCAATTGATTTGTATTTTGTCAAGTAATATTATGTTTAGTACATATAAAAGTAATAAATTAGTGCTTATTAAAAGCAGTGCTTACTAAATACTAAACTATTTAATATTATACTGAATAATAGAATACTGAATTATTCGGTAATGTTCAAATAGCACTGATACAAAAAGTTTAATAATTAAGAAGTAACCAGTAAAATAAACAGGCTACCTCACCAGTATAAATATTATAAAAGTTAAATTTTAACATTACCCAATTATTCAATATTCCACCCCAGTACTTCAAATATTTTTTTGCCTTTAATATACGTTTCATTCAACTCTGCTTGAGAATTTGAATCAGCAACAATTGCCCCGCCTACTTGTACACTTACACGTCCTTTTGTCACAATCGCAGTACGAATAACTACAGATAAATCCAACGAACCTGTATGGTTAAAATAGCCTATTGCCCCTGCATATACCCCACGCTTTACGGGTTCTAGCGCATCAATAATTTCCATAGCACGAATTTTTGGGGCACCAGTCATAGAGCCCGGTGGCCAACATGCTTTTAATAAATCAACCGTATCTTGTGAGGTATGTAATGACGCTGTAATGGTAGATACCATTTGCCAAACACTGGGGTGAGGTTCAATTTCAAATAAATGCTTAACCTTTACACTACCAATGTCTGCGACTCGTCCTATATCGTTACGCATCAAATCAACTATCATTACATTTTCGGCACGGTCTTTTATACTGTTTTTTAAATCACTTTTTGATATTTGATCATCTTTAAACTCATAATAACGGGGACATGTTCCTTTAATTGGTTTTGCGGTTATTTGGCGGTGTTGTACTTGTAAAAATTGCTCTGGTGATACGCTCACAATTGCAGAGTCACCAATTTCTATATACGCAGAATAAGGGGCTGGGTTTGTAGCAGTTAATGCTTGATACAAGGCAAATGAATCACCCGCAAAACTGCCGTCTATTCTATGCGATAAATTGGCTTGCAAAATATCGCCCGCTCTGATGTACTCTAGTACCGACTCGGCTTGTTCTAAATAATTAGAGGCTGTTGTTTTAAAAGTAGGCTCACCCGCTATAAATGTGGGTAACGTCACTTCAAAAGCCTTAGGTTCATTTGAAAAAGTACCTTGTGCCGCACTTAAAGTATTGTTCCAAATAGCACTGCGATCTATATTGTTTTCAAATAAGCACCTTAAATCCATTGTACAAAAGTACCATACTTGTTGAGTATGCTCATACGCTAATACGTGGTCACAGACATATAAATATAAATCAGGTAATTCGGTATCAGCTACCGCAATAGTGGGTAAATGCTCAATTGAACGAACCAAGTCATACCCTAAATATCCAACTAAACCAGACGTAAAATTTAGACCGATAGGGGGCGTAACATCAGTGATTTTATGGGCTTGATTTTGATTCGCTGTACTTTGATTGATTATATGGACACTTTTTAAAACATCACGTACTGCCTCAAAGGGGTTTGACCATTTTTTTAATGCCGTTGTAATACTACTATCATCATCATTACTACTATCACTACTACTATTACCATTAGCATCATTATTATTACTATTGTTAATATTGTTACTATTGCTATTGTTGTTAATATTAATATTTTTAATTAAATATAAAGCCGCACCAATATCTGAAGATTTTAGTATGGCTAATGCTGGGCCTGTAATATAAGACCACCGTGGTACTGTCCCAACATGTTCGGCTTCTACAATATGCGATGGTTGTACACTTTCTAATAAAGCAACGTGTAACAAACCTGCTTTTTTTAACCGTAAAAAAACAGTTTGAGGCATATCAAGTAAGGTTAAAGGAGTGATAACTGAATGCGTCATAATAAAATAAGGTAATGTCAAAATATTACTGAATCAATAATGGAAAAAACAGAGCAGACGTTACAAATGTATCCGTGCAAAGATTGTTTAAGTTATAAAATTTATGTTAAGCCCGTTTAATGTTTAATATTTAATGTTTAATGTTTAATTTTAATATTAGCGATACTATTTATTAAACAAATCCATAGCAGTGGATTTGATTTATATTTGATTTAATAAATACTTGATTTATTTAGTAATTTAAGTAAATTATTTAGTAATTTATTTATAATCATAAATTACGTTAAAAATTTAACTTCTTTAGTTCTTTTAATAAAATTAAATAAAATAAATTAAGCATACTACAACCTAATAAAATAATAATAATGATTATTCAATCTATCCAAGTCATTAAGAAAAATAATTTTTTTAAAATAAAAAAATTTACTACAGCCATAAAAATTGCAGCGTGCCTAAGTATTGTTGCCAGCACTAACCCTGTATTGTCACAAACACAAGCCGAGTTAATGGCTTCTATGCAACAACAAGCATCAACACCAGCATTAATAATACGTAATTCTTCTACGCCACAATTAACAAATTCGACGCCACAAATATTGAATAATGCAGTACCTAACACGGCTACAAGTAATATTGATCGTAAACCTGTTGAATTGACTGAAACAGAATTTCAACGGTTTATTAAGCGTACAACTGGGCAATCACCACAATCTTACGGTGCTCAACTGTTTACCAATCCCGATTTTCTGACTGGCTCTAGTACTAACGACACTACACCTGTTAATGCTGATTATCTGCTGGGTATTGGTGATGAAGTCGTCATTCGTGCTTGGGGTTCAATTGATGTTGATTTCAGTAGCTCAATTGACCGTAATGGTCAAATTGTTTTACCTAAAGTCGGTATTATTCGTTTAGCGGGTGTCAAAGCTAGCCAACTTGAACCGATGGTACAACAGATTTTTGGACGTTTTTACCGTGGTTTTCACATGAATGTAACATTAGGCAAACTACGTCCTTTACGCGTGTATGTGGTTGGGCAGGCGATACAACCTAAAATGTATGTTATGCCTGCGATGAGTACTTTTTTATCGGCTATTTTTGCTTCTGGAGGGCCTTCTAGCAAGGGCAGCATGAGAAACATTACTTTGCAGCGTGCTGGTAAAACAGTCGTCTCATTTGATGTGTATGATTTTTTACTCAAAGGAGACCGTAGTAAGGACATTGATTTACGTGATGGTGATACTATAGTATTTAATACGGCTGGTAGCCGTGTTGCGGTGTTGGGTGCGACTGATTTGCCTTATATTTATGAATTAAAGCAAAATGAACGGTTATTAGGTGATTTATTGGGTTATATCGGTGGATTAAATGCAACAACCAGCTTAAATAACGCGTCTATTGAACGTTTAGCCCCTTCACAAGACACAGCACGTAGCTTGATTAAACTTAGTTTAGACGCTTCATCACAAAGAACAGTTGTTTTAAAAGATGGGGACATTTTAACTTTGCAAGCGGTACGCGATGAGTTTGAAAATGTTGTAACTTTGCGTGGTAACGTAGCAATGCCTTTGCGTTATCCTTACCGTGAACAAATGCGTATCAGTGATTTAATTCCTGACCGCCAAGCTTTAATCACAGCTGATTATTTTGCGCGTAAAAATATTTTGGTGCAGTCTATACAAACCAAACCCAGTATTGCATCGGAAAACAAAGGTGCGGGCTTCACATTAAGCAATGCTACGGCTGAAAAACCTAAAACCAACGCTGAAGCAGTTTTACAAGACAGTCTAAATTTAGCAGACAATATCAATTGGGACTATGCCGTTATTGAACGCTTAACTGATAATTTAACAGTGCAGTTAATCCCTTTTAATTTAGGTAAAGCCGTTTTAGAGCGTGATGATTCAAATAACCTTGTATTAAAAGCAGGAGATATCGTTAGTGTGTTTAGCAACCGTGATTTGCGTATTGCACAATCAAAATTAACCCGTACCGTTAAGTTAGAAGGCGAGTTTAATGCGGGCGGTGTTTATCAAGCATTGCCTAATGAAACACTGTTACAGTTAGTACAACGTGTAGGTGGATTAACTGACAAAGCCTATGTATATGGTGCTGTATTAACACGAAAAACAGTACAGTCCAATCAGCAAAAAGCGATGGATTCGACTTTAGAAAAACTAGAGCGTGATTTGAATTTACAATCACTGACTCGAGCAACCAGTTCAGAAAATGCAGCGCAACAAGCACAGTCCGTACAAGCTTCACAACAGTTTTTAAACCAGTTAAAAAGCGTCAAAGCTTCGGGGCGTATTGCGATGGATATACCACCGACTGCTTACTTGCGTGATATACCCGATATTGCGGTTGAAGATGGTGATACTTTGTATGTTCCACCGCAACAAGCGACCGTATCAATTGTAGGAGCGGTTCATAATGAAAACACAGTACTCCATGTGCCTAATAAATCTTTAAAGCAATACTTATCTCAAGCCGGTGATTTAACAGCCAGTGCTGATGCTGATAACATTTATGTACTCCGTGCCAATGGCAGCATTACTCGTAAAACTAATGGCTGGT
Source organism: Pseudomonadota bacterium (assembly GCA_041170585.1). Classification (GTDB taxonomy): domain Bacteria; phylum Pseudomonadota; class Gammaproteobacteria; order Burkholderiales; family Burkholderiaceae_C; genus JBDLSY01. Next base: position 24,504 of record JBEDNN010000005.1, read on the forward strand.
TAGGCTGGTTGGGTTCTGAAGTTGTATTACATCCTGGTGATGCGATTATCGTACCAGAAAATATTCGTCGCTTTGACACACTAAATAACTATAAAAACTGGGCTAGTATATTTTCACAGTTTTCTTTAGGCGTGGCCAGTTTAAAAGTATTGGGAATTTACTAATGCAAACTATTAATCCTAACTTGAATAATGCGTTAAATACACATTCAGCGGCTTATGATGATGAGATGCCGATTAATATATCAGCCATTATTACCGCGTTATTGACCCACAAACTATGGTTACTGATTATTTCAACAATAGGGATTGTTGCCGCAGTTATCGTTGCTCTTTTACAGCCTAAATACTTTAACGCACAAATACGGCTTATGCCGCCCACCAGCAATTCAGGCTCTGGACAAGCTGCTTTACTGGGTGCATTGGGAGGGGCTGGCGGTGCAGCCAGTATGCTAGGAATTAAGACACCTGGAGATTTATATATAGGTTTATTAAAAAGCCGCTCTATTATTGACCATGTAATTGCTAAATTTTCATTAAAAGAAGTGTATAAGATCAAGACAGCGCAAAATACTAGATTACAACTTGCTAATTTAACAAAAGTAGTCGCAGGAAAAGATGGCATTATCAATATTGATGTAGAAGATCAAGATCCTAAACGGGCAGCAGCTATAGCCAATGAATATTTTTATGCACTACAAAATATGATGCAACGTATGGCGATAACTGAAGCAGGACAACGGCGTTTATTTTTTGAAACTCAATTAAAGCAAGCTAAAAATCAATTAACAGATGCAGAAGAAGCATTTAAAATGATGCAACAAACGACGGGTGTTTTACAATTAGATACTCAAGGAAAAGTCGCGATTGAAGCGATAGCAAGAATACGTGCGGCTATTTCTGCGAAAGAAGTTGAACTGGCCTCTTTACGACAATATGCAACCCCTGAAAATCCAGATTATCAACGCAAATCTATTGAAATGGATGCTTTACGCAATGAATCTAGTAAGCTAGAACGTTCGCAAACAGGTGATGCTAATCAGGTAGCTAACTTAGGCAATAATAAAAAATTAACTGATTCAGGTATGGATTACGCGCGGCGTTTACGCGATTTAAAATATGCTGAAACAGTATTTGAATTACTGGCTAAACAATTTGAGTTTGCCCGTTTAGATGAGTCGCGTGATGTAACTAGTCTACAATTAATTGATGAAGCCATTGTACCAGAGTTGCCTTCACGTCCAAACCGTACACTTTTAATATTAGCAGGCAGTTTATTTAGTTTATTGTTTGCTGTAGCTATAGTGTTGTTAAAAACACGCAAACAATGGTTACAGCAATGAGTTTATTCGTAAACTACAATTTAAACGTGTAAAATAATAAAAGTTTGTGCGATAAATTATTACCGTTCATACTTAATAGTTTAATAATCAACAACCCACCCACTACTTAATAAGTATATTTTTAATTTTAGGAGTCATTCATGAAAAAAATCGTTGCCACTATTTTAGCTACCGCTATCGTTGCTAGTCCAGTTTATGTATCTGCTGATAACCATCCTAATAAATCAAATTCAAGCACATCACAAAATATGATGGGTCAAAATACAACAGGTCAAAATATGATGGTTCAAAATACATCACAACAAACTTTAACTACCGCATCGCGTGGTTATAGTGCTGTAAATTCAATGGCTTCATTGCCTTCTATTTCAGCAGTATCTCCTGCTACTAAATGGGTAGGCTATGGTATTGTCGGTGCTGTGGTTGCAGGTGCAATTGTGACTGCTACTAAGACTACTAGTAACCATTAATCAATATTAATTGTCTATAGCTTAATTAATGCATCTTAATTAGCATATTTATAATATCTATAGATAAAAGTATTATTAGTTGTTGTTTAAAAGAGCCTTAATCTAATGATAAGGCTCTTTTTACATTTATTTTATGACTATTTTCCACCCACACCTATGCCTTTATTTGCACGTAGTATTTGTACACTTAGTTTAATTTTCTTATTTAGTGCCAGCTATGCTGCAGACAGTGAGTTAATTGCTATGCCTACTGGGCGATTAGACCAAGACGGTACTTGGCGTAATGACTTTTCATTTGTCAAACCATACCCTACTTTTCGAACGCAGGCTACTATTTTGCCTTGGTTACAAGGTGGTTTAGGCATTGTAAGGGTGATGGGAGTAGATGGTTTTCCAAATAGTTTAGGCAATAACTACACAGATTTTAAGAAAAGTTACGGTGACTATAAAGACAAAACTTTATTTGGACGGATTAAAATTACTGATGAAACTAAGCAAATACCAGCGACCGCTTTGATTGTACAAGACCCAATAGGTACCAGTTTATTTAAAAGTACTGCAGTGGCTGCCAGTAAACGGTTTATAGTGAATAATATTCCTGTTGATACTACAGTAGGCTACGGTACGGGACGAATTAAAGGGATTTTTGGTGGTATTAAAGCAACAGTACCCAGTGTATCAGGTTTAAAAATAATGATAGAAAAAGATGCGAATCATTATTTAAGTGATAAATTTGCTCAAGAAACAGGACTCAATAAATTAAGTCGTAGCCAACGCACTATTAATTATGGTGTGGAATATACCCCAGACAATAGTGCTTGGAGTATGCGTCTTGCGCGTCGCATGGGAACAACAGAAATACAAGTACAACATACTGTTGATAATAATATACGAGATATTAATCCTAAAAATAATGAAAAGCCCCGTTTTAGAATACCTTTAAAGCAGCCAACTGCAGCTCAATGGAATAGTAACTCTGCTCATTTAGAAGCGATGCGCCAAGTATTACACAGTTATGGTTTTAAAAATATTCGTATTAAATATACTGATTCTAATCGCTTACAACTGACACTTAGCCATGCAACCCAGTTGTATGCTAGCAGTGCAGTGGGTGATGCTGTACATATTGCATTAAAAACGACCCCTCAAGAAACTAAGTCTATCGCAGTCATTTATATTAATGACGAAACAAATTTAGCCACATCAGAATATCTGTTTACTGACTTAGCCGCTTTAAATAGTTATTTAGAAGGGCAATCTTCGCAACAAAATTTATTGGCTTCTTTTAAACTGAACGCCCCTACACCGCATAGTATTGATGCAGTGGCAACATCTATAGAGCAATCACTACCGTTTAATACCGCCGATAAAATCGCTGTATTGGGTGGATACACTTTGCCGCAATTAGGATTAACTGCACGTAGAGAAAACCCTTCTTTTCAAATCACACCGCTAGGTTTAACTTGGGACAGTGGCGGCGAGAAACGTTATCGTGCTGGCTTTTCTCCGAAAATCTCTAGTTATTTAAATGGCCCTGGTGGTTTACAATATGCGGTGAAAGCAGAAGCCCAGTTGGAAGCCAAGCTCAATAAAAATACCTATGCCAATGTAATTTTTAATAAAACTTTAACCGAAAATATTAGTAAATTAGGGATTGGTGCTTCAAACAGTACTCAACATAAGGTTCGCTCGCGCAGTGCATTTTATGAAATAGGTAAACAAGCTAAATTAGATTTGGCGGTTATTAATCATTTTAAGCATTTAGGTAAAAATGTATATGGCCGTGTCAATGCAGGTATTTTTGAACGCGCTTATGCAGGTATCGGTGGACAAGTTTTGTATGCACCTACTCAATCACCTTGGGCGGTTGATTTAAGTATAGATACAGTCGCCCAGCGTGATGAACAGACTATGTTTGGTTTAAATGGTTATCGCACAACCACCGTCTTAGCAGCGCTACATTACCGTTTGCCTATGGAAACGAACCTTACTTTACGTGCAGGACGCTTTTTAGCAAAAGATGTGGGCGTTCGTATGGAATTTAAACGGCGTTTTTGGGGAGGTACTGAATTAGGTGCGTGGATGTCAGTCACAAATGCTAAAGACTATGGGGTAGGTAGGAGCAACTATCGTGATAAAGGCTTGTTAATTAGTTTACCTTTTGATGGTATGTTGCCTAACTACAGCAGACAAAAAGCAAGTATCGCTTTGTCGCCGTGGACACGTGATATTGCACAAATGGTTAGCAACCCTGCTGATTTATACAATTTATTAAAAGAAGATTGGCGTAATAACCGTGTACAAAATGGTTTAGAGCGGTTTGCGGGTGTATCTGATTATGATGGTCAGGTTCATTTAGGGGCACTTGCCATTAATGACGGGATTATCCCTCCAATTAATAATGCAATTCGTTCATTTCAACAAGGTATACAACACGTAAACTGGCGTAATATGCTTGCAACGGGGGCAGTTTTTACTGTGCTTACTGCCTCATCAGACCGTGCTATGAACCGCAATGTTATTCATTTATTAAAAAATTCGGCAATGCAACGTCGTTTTAAACAGGTAGACGATATTACTAGTGGACTTACATTTTTGGGTATGGGTGCATCAGCTTTATGGGCTTATGATGGCAGTAATTATGCGCGCAGTCATGTTGCTTTGGCCAGTTTAGAATCATCAGCTGCTGCGGTACTGGCAGCGACTAGCTTAAAGTACTTGACCAACAGAGCGCGTCCTTCATCTGGCTTAAGTAATACTAGCTTTGGTACAAAAAATCGGGGTGATAGTAGCTTTCCATCAAGGCACATGGCCATGGTAACCGCCTTGGTTACGCCGTATGCGTTGCACTATGATGCGCCTATTTTATATACTTTACCGCTATTAACTGCCGTAGGACGTATGGGCACTCGTCAGCACTGGTTTAGTGATGTTGCCGTAGGCGGGGCGATGGGTTATGCTTTAGGGAATTTATTTTACAACGCACACACGGCTCAAATGGGTAAACAACGTAGCCCAATTTTATTTAATGCAACGACTAACGCTTTGTCAATTACGATTCCAACAAAATAAACAATATTAATAATATAAACAATATTAATAATATAAACAAAACATTATGAATACATTATTTTCTTGCCGCTTTCCCATAAATTTACTATGTACTGCCTTAATAAGTTTGACTAGTTTTACAGCTTATGCACAAATGGCTAGTACGGCGGGCGTTAAAGTACCGCAATGCACTGTCAAAGACCCAGAGTTACAAGACCGTTATGTGGGTGAATGTGATGCCAGTGGTTTAGCACAGGGTTTAGGCACTGCCAGAGGAAAGACTACTATCTATACAGGTAGTTTTTTACACGGTGAAAAGCATGGCAATGGAACACAACAATGGCTAGAAACAGGCGATCGTTATGTGGGACAGTTTAGCCAAGATTTACGTGAAGGATTAGGCATATATGTGTGGGGCGACACATCAAATTTAAAGGGACATCAATATACAGGGCAGTTTAAACAAGGCACTCGCCATGGTAAAGGGATCTTTGATTGGCCAAATGGCGAAAGTTATGCGGGTACTTGGAATAATGATGCACAAGTAGATTACTATACACCTACACAATTTTTACAATCACAGACATTAAAGGCTAAAAATTGGCAACCTAATGTTGTCTCTATTAAAAAATAGGGCTTGCTACAAAGCATCATTAGTTATAGTCGTACAATAAAAACATTCAAATGGATCCGCTGGCATTTCCGATATTCACATTAATTTTCAAGTTAGTGGTAACGCAGTTTGACAGCTTGATGAGCAGCGTGAATGGTGAATTTGTGCGGTCTATTAGTTTAATTGCCTTG
>JBEDNN010000006.1:0-30083 GCA_041170585.1 Pseudomonadota bacterium
AATGTTGGCTTGAGTAATACGAATGTATCAGTGACTGGTTTGAGTACAGGCTTAAGTAATACGAATATTGGCTTGAGTAATACGAATGTATCGGTGATTGGTTTAAGTACTGGTTTAAGTAATACGAATGTTGGTTTGAGTACTACGAATGTATCAGTGGCTGGTTTGAGTACTGGTTTAAGCACTACGAATGTATCGGTGGCTGGTTTAAGTACAGGCTTAAGTAATACGAATGTATCAGTGACTGGTTTGAGTACTGGTTTAAGTAATACCAATACTATTTTAAGTAATACGAATCTATCAGTGGCTGCTTTAAGTACTGGTTTAAGCACTGGTTTAAGTAATACGAATATTGGTTTGAGTAATACGAATGTATCAGTGGCTGGCTTAAGTACTGGTTTAAGTAATACTAATACCATTTTAAGTAGTACGAATACATCAGTGATTGGTTTAAGTACAGGCTTAAGTAATACGAATATATCAGTGGCTGGTTTGAGTACTGGTTTAAGTAATACCAATACTATATTAAGTAGTACGAATACATCAGTGATTGGTTTAAGCACTGGTTTAAGTAATACGAATGTATCAGTGGCTGGTTTGAGTACTGGTTTAAGTAATACAAATACATCAGTGGTTGGTTTGAGTACTGGTTTAAGTAATACGAATACATCAGTGGTTGGCTTAAGTACTGGTTTGACTACTTTAAGTGAGTTAATTAGTTCTAATCAAGCAATTACAGATAATCGTATTAATGACTTAGGAATTGCTGTAGAATCTAACCGTCAAGCAGCATCAGCTGGTATTGCACAATCAATGGCAGCTATGCATGCTATCAACACGCAACCTGAAGCGGGAACGCATCAAGTAGGTGTAGGTATTGGTTATCATGATAACCAAGAAGCTTTAGCGATTGGTTTGAATGCTACTAGTGAAAGTGGTCGCTCGGGTTACAGTGCTAGCGTATCTGCCGCACGTAATTCTAAGCCAAGCTTTGGTGCTGGTATACGTTGGAAGTTTTAAGTAGTAGTATCAAGTTATGAGCTGATAGCTTTAAATTAGCAGCTTAAATTTTATTTGTAGAAAACGAGCATTAAGTAATTATTATTGCTCGTTTTCTACAATAGCTTGTTATATTTTAAAAAGGATTATATGAAAAAAACACTACTAATTGGTTTATTAGCGACCTCTATATTAACGCTATCAGCGTGTAATACCACACAAAGATTGGTTAATAATACCGTACAATTTCCTAATCAAGATGTAGCATGGAAACGAGAAGGTCTAATTATTAATCAAGAACAATTGAAGTTATTAAAGCCTGGTATTACTAAAAAGCAAGTATATGATATTGTTGGCGCTCCTCATTATAATTATGGTCTTGTTGACCAGCCTTACTGGGATTATTTATTAACCGTTGAAACACCTATGGGAGATGTACCTTGCCAATTAGTAATTGAGTGGGCTCAACCAGTGACTCGCTTAATAGCTCATATAAAAATGTTGCACTGGAAAGATCCAGTTACTTGTGGTCGCTTTGCTAGTTAAAATAATTAGCGTATAAATATATAAATATATAAATATACATATTTATGAAAAAATAAAAAAAGCGGCTTAATGTCGCTTTTTTTATACCTATTCAATTTAAATATTAGTAGTATTTATGAATATTATTATTAGTATTAATATATTGGTATTATTGATATTAATTTTTTATATATGCTTTGATATATTAAGTATATTATTTTAATCATTAAAGAAGGAAAATTATGATAGTCGGATTAACTTATTTTGTTAAAAAACAAGAAACTTTTGATATTTGGTCTAACGGTGCAAATCAAAATATTTTCTTTTTATATCATTTACTCAAAGCATCATCAGTTATAAAAGAGGTCATTCTGATTAATTGTGGTGATGGCATTAATAAAATACCTGAACATTTCGATTTAGGACAAGGGTTAAATATTGTTAGCTTTAATGAAGTCAGCGATCGTTTAGATGTATTAATTGAAGGTGGGGCACAAATATCTGCCGAACAGGCGAAAATTATACAAGACCGTCAAGGTGCGGTTATTAGCTACCGCTGTGGCAACGATTATGTTATTGACAGTGAATTTTTGACTAAAAATGTAATCAAAGGTACTTATTTTAATGGGGCTGTATTTGACGAAATTTGGACACATGCACAACATTCAAATACATGTAAATATTATTGGCAGACCGCTATGCGTGCCCCGGTGGTTGAAATGCCACATGTATGGAGCCCTTATTTTTTAAATCATAGTATTGCTAAATTAAAAGAATCTAATCCAGATCATTCTTTTGGTTACGAAGCCCGTTTACAGTTGCATGCTGATAAACAACCGACGTCAATGCAAAAGCACCAAGACGGAAAAACGGTCATTAATATGGAGCCTAATATTAATGTGGTTAAAACCAGTATGTATCCGATTATTATTTCTGAACTGGCTTACCGTAAAAACAAAGCACCCTTTGGCAATTTTTTATTTTGTAATACTCAACATATTAAAGAACAATTATCATTCAATAGTTATGTTAGTAAATTAGATATCGTAAAAGAAAACCGTGCTACTTTTGAAGCACGCTATACTTTTCCTTGGGTAATGACTTTACATGCTGATATAGTTTTATGTCATCAATGGGAAAATTCTTTAAATTATATATATTATGATGCTTTGTATGGGCATTATCCACTGGTACATAATTCTCCAATTTTAAAAAATATTGGCTATTATTATGAAGGATTTAACGCTGAAGATGGTGCAGATGCTTTACTGCGCGCAACTACTGAACACGATGCTAATAAGGACAGTTATGGGCAGATATGCGATGATTTTATTAAAACACGCTTAGTAGATAATCCTATCAACATAGATGCACATGTTTCTAGATTAGTATATATTTTAAATAAAAAACGCCATAGTACATAATAAATGCTATTGAATCTACGAAATTACCACTTAAACACTGTATTTTTACACAAAATAACTACAGTGTATTTGTGGTGAATTTATTCAAAGTATCGAAATACATATTTTATGTAAATTTTTTGTGAAATAATTAACGTTTTTGAGTAATGTGTGACTATTAATAAAATTAGTTGTTAACATAATTGACGCATGCATTTTTACCTCAGACAATTTTTTGTCTGTAAGGTAAAAAGACTATTAACAATGAACTGTTAATACAAAGCAAGCTATAAAAAATAAATTACAGTTAATTTTTAATTAAGAGGTCATATCATGAAAAAAATATTGTAATCGCGACTCTTTTAGGATTAGGATTATTGACGCATTCTTACGCTGATGAATGTATTACAAAAAATAACGCTTCATTAAAAGCAGGTCCTTTAGTTGGACATACTAATTCAGATAGTTCAATGATTTGGGCTTATGCAGACAATAAAAATGACAGTATTAAAGTACAGTATAAAACAGATATAAATAGTAGAAATTGTACAACGGTCAATATGCCTCCTAGAGATAATCACCTCAATACATCGCTGGCTAATTTAAGAAACTTAAAAAGAAATACTCGTTATTATTATGATGTACTGGTTAATAATAAAATTGCTGAATCAGGTACATTTAAAACTGCATCAAGCGATAAAGTATTCAAATATGTTGTAGCCTCTTGTATAAGAAGACAAAAAGATGAAGAACAAATTTCGTTTATAAAAGCTAGAGATCTTAAGCCTGATTTAATGCTTTTATTAGGCGACAATGTTTATTCAGATACAGATGATAGAGGCGAAAAGCTAAATTCTCATAAATTACAACGTAATATTAAAAATTTTAAAAACATCATCAAAGATGTGCCTACGTATGCTACTTGGGATGATCATGATTTTGGAAAAAATGATTCAGGTGGATACAATACAAACGAAAAATCAGCTAGAGATGCGTTTATGGACGTTTGGGCTAATCCAGGATATGGCGAAGATAATAAAGGTATCTACTATTCGTTCAAACGAGGCGATGTAGAGTTTTTTATGTTAGATGGCCGTTCTTTTAAAAGACCTAGTAAAGATTTTTTAGGTTCTGATCAATTAAACTGGTTAAAACATAATTTATCCAAATCTAATGCAGTGTTTAAAGTATTAGCCGTTGGACAAGTATTTAATGAAGAGGATCAATCTTGGGCTGATGCTCATGACGAAAGAAAAAATCTATTAAACTTTATTAAAGATGAAAAAATAAAAGGCGTTATTTTACATTCAGGTGATGTCCATAGTAATAGATATATTAATCATAAAGATAGACGAGGTATAGAGGTAGGTTATCCTGTGATAGAGATTGTATCCTCTGGTATTGCTTCAAATGGTTCAGATGAATGGGTGATGATAGAGGCCAATACAACTAGCAACAATAAAAAAGACAATAGCCTGAAAGTCTTTTATTACAGTAAAAAAGACCTAGCAAAAGCTATGGATCAGTCGCAAAAGCCTTCAAGAGAAAATGCTAAAGGACCAGTAGTTACGATTAAAGGCAGTGAATTAGGTTATTGAAACAATATTTAAAATAAATTATGGTATTGCTACTTAAAAATAGTTTTTGTATTTTTTTATCTAAAATAAGCCTTATTTTTGCTAAGAAATTATTATAAATATACGACTTAACCATATTAAAGTAGCAATGCCAAATTATTAAAGCTATTAAAACTATTAAAACTATTTTTAAAGCAAAGAATATAATACATTAAAGAGTGATAGCCACTTTAATTTATTATTAGGAATACTATATGTTTTGGACTTATGTTTTTTTAGCTATTGTAATTATTTATACTACAGCACGGTTATACCTTATTCTACGTCATAGTCGTCATATCGCTCGTAACCGCAACGCCGTTCCCAGTGCATTTGCACTAAATATCACTTTAGAACAACATCAAAAAGCAGCTGATTATGCTCAAGCTAAAATTAAATTTAGCTTAATAACCCTAGCATTAGAGTTATTTGTCTTAATGGCTTGGACTTTAGGCGGTGGGCTTAATCTGTTAGTTAATCTATTGTCTGAATTAAATATAAACAATATATTGACTGGCTTACTATTATTCATAGTATTTGGTGTAATTGGGACACTGATAGACTTACCTTTGTCTTGGGTAGTACAGTTTAAACTAGAATCCCGTTTTGGCTTTAACCGCAGTACTCAAACTACTTTTTGGACTGATACCATAAAAAACCTATTATTAGGGGCAGCCATTGGCCTGCCTTTGTTGGGAGTATTACTATGGATTATGCAAACATTAGGAGCTACTTGGTGGATTTGGGCTGGTAGTCTATTAATTGGATTTAACTTATTAATGCTATGGGTGTATCCAACGTGGATTGCACCTTTATTTAATCAATTCACGCCTTTAAATGACAATGTACTCAAAGCACGTATTGAAGCATTAGCGCAGCGGTGTCAATTTAACTTAACCCATATTTTTGTAATGGACGGCAGTAAACGCAGCGGTCATGGCAATGCTTACTTTACAGGGCTGGGTAAAAATAAGCGTATTGTCTTTTTTGACACTTTATTAACCCAACTAAACCCAGAAGAAACTGAAGCGGTCTTGGCTCACGAACTTGGACATTATCACCATAAACATGTGATTAAACGTATGTTATGGATATTTATTAGTTTATTTATTATGTTGGCAGTCGTGGGCTATTTGATGCAACAACCTGTTTTTTTTCAAGCATTAGGCGTACCATTTAACTTAAATGGTGGCAATGAAGCAATGGCTTTATTATTATTTAGTATGGTATCAGGCTATGTTTTATTTTTTCTAAACCCTATTTCTAACCACTTAAGCCGAAAACATGAGTTTGAAGCAGATGCTTTTGCAGCAAAACATGCCAGTGGTTCAGCCCTACAAAGTGCTTTGGTAGCCATGTATCGCGACAATGCCAGTACGCTTACACCAGACCCATTACACAGTTTAGTATTTGATAGCCATCCACCTGCTTCTGTGCGCGTGGCTGCTTTACAAAAATTAACCAAGGCAGTACTGTGAGCGGCGTTAATACTGTTATGGCTATTGTTATGGCAGATTATGGCAAACGTACTTTAGTATGGTTAGATAATAAAATTCAAGTGGCTGCACCTCGCCGAGCCAGTTTGCGTTGTGTAGTCGGTGATACCGTTGATGTTGAATTAGACCCTACCTCAAACACTTTATGGCTTTCAAAAGTGTACCCACGACGCAATGCTTTATACCGTGCAGATGTTACTAAGCAGAAATGTTTTGCCGCTAATTTAGACCGCGTTTTTTTGATGTTGGCCCCACAACCTGCACCCTTATTAGATTTATTGGCACGAACTTTAGTCGCTTCTCATACAGCTGACATACCTTTACATGTCATACTTAATAAAACAGACTTACCTGATTTTGAGGTACTGACGCCGTTGATTAAAATGTTGGACGCAGCAAACATTCCATATACCGCACTGACTACACAGTCTGTATCATCAGTGAATGCTTTATTACCTGCCTTATACAATCGGCGTTGCCTGATTTTAGGTCAGTCAGGTGTGGGTAAATCAAGTTTAATTAATACATTAATCCCTGATGCACAAGCACAAACACAAGCATTGTCTAATGCAACACTTACAGGTAAACATACAACTACATCAAGCTATTTATATCAATCGGGTATAAAAAACAGCCTTGATTCGCCTTATTTTGAAGTCATTGATTCACCTGGATTTCAAAACTTTGGTTTAGCTCATGTACCGCCTCACCAGTGGATTGAAGCTTTTACTACATTAACACCTAATATTGTGAACTGCCGTTTTTATAACTGTACACATAGACATGAACCTAATTGCGGAATTATCCATGCCCTTGATAAAGGGTGTAACCAATCTTGGTATAACTTATTACAAGGGTTACACGATGGCCCACGTGCGGTAGGTTAAAGTTATTATTTATACTTTATTACTTAAACTTCACTGTTTTTATTTTATTTATTTATTTTATTTGTATGTATTTGTTATGCTGGGCAAATACTGCCCAACACCCGCAAACCCGCTGCCCCTGTTACCATAGGTAAATTGGCTGGTAAACCCAGCATACACTGCCGTGCTAACCATGCAAATGCCAAGGCTTCCATTTGTTGTGGGGCAATACCTATTATTTCTGTAGTTGCTACGTCACAAGGTACATAACTTGATAAACGCTGCATTAAATGGTGATTATATGCCCCACCGCCACAAACTAGTAAGTGACTACATTCTGGTGAATACTGATTGACCGCTTGTGCAATAGTTATGGCGGTTAATTCGCATAATGTTGCTTGGACATCAGCAGGGGATAGTTTTTGGCATAAATATTCATCACGGTTTAATATAGATTCTAACCAGTTAATATTAAATACTTCACGCCCTGTACTTTTAGGTGCAGGTTGTAAAAAATAAGGGTGTGATTGTAAACATAACAATAAACCTCGGTGTATTTGACCACTGGCTGCCCATGTACCATCGCTATCATATACTTGGTTTAAATGTTTTTGTATCCAGCCGTCCATTAAAACGTTACCTGGCCCTGTATCAAAACCTTGAATGCTTGTAATATTTAAAGGATTTTTTAAAGGATTTAATAAGGTAACGTTAGCAAAACCACCAATATTAACAAAGGCTATCGGTTTAGTGATATCAGCAGACAAAGACGCGTGAAAAGCAGGCACTAAAGGTGCACCTTGCCCGCCCGCTGCAATGTCTCTGGCACGAAAATCGCTTACAACGATGCACTGTAATGCTTCTGCAATACGCGTAGGCTCAAGTAATTGAATGGTGTAAGCCGTTGAATACTTATCACACACACCTTGTGGTAAATGACGTACGGTTTGACCATGTACACCAATAGCTGCGACATGTTGGCTATCTATAGATGCTTTGCGTAATAACTGTTGCAACGCTTGAATATGTAAGTCAGACAATGCAATCGCCGCAATACGGCTGCGGTGTAGTTCGTTGATGCCTGTACCATCACTACTTGCTTGTAAGGCTAACATTTCAAGCCGCAAATCTAATGGGTAATCAATACTGGTATGAGCCAATATATGTGGGCGATTTGGCACGGAAAAATCTGCTAAAACGGCATCTAAACCATCAAGGCTAGTCCCCGTCATAACCCCTATATACAAGCTAGAATTTGTTGTTAAATGGCTCATTAAGTGGGTCATTGAGTACTTTTCCTTTGTACAATATAAAAATAAATAAGTCCAACACTGGCACATATTACCCAACTCCACAGGGTATGGCTAAAAAAATGTGCACCTCGCATTTGTTGCGTCCAGCCAAATATGAATCCTGTTAAGCTGCTTAACCACCATACCCATCGGCTTAAACGTAACGAGTAATCTCTAAACCAAAAACTTGCAGCAATAAAAGCAAAGCCTGATGAAGCATGACCACCCGGAAAGCAATGCCCAGATTGAGGCGTATTAATGTCCCATTGCCAATGACTAATATAAGGTACACCACCACCAAACTCACTTAAACTCCACGGGCAACTGATTTGACTAAAGTGTTTTATTAATATAATTAATGTAGATGTTAGTAAAACACTGAATACCATTTGTATACGGTTTATTTTATAAATAGACTTAAATATACCCAAAGGTCGCCATATCATGATGATGAGTACGATAAACAATAAACGTGCAGTATTTTGTCCCACATCATGAAAAACAAACTTTAACAAATAATTATTTTGTAATGCAAAGCCTGTGTTTGTACCAAACCAATGAGCTACTGTCATATCGTAGCCCATAAAATCGCATATCAAAGTAGCGATTAGTATGCTTAGTACACTCAAATAGTCATTAAATACAATACGTTTAAAGTTGTTTTTTAACATATTGCTTATACATATTGCTTATATTAAATTGATGCTAATTAATGATTGATTAATGATTAATGATTGAATAATTATTAATTTAATGCAGTAGACAATTGTTTACGCCATTGTCTGACTTTATCGGGTAACTCACTGGCTTGATTAAAGATAACCAGTAAATTTTTTCGTGCAATATCATCACCAAAATGACGGTCAAGTGCTACCATCGCTAATAATTGTTCCACTGCTAACTCAAAGGCTTGTATTGTTTGGTAATAAGTCGCTAATGATAAACGTGCTTTTAAATCTTTAGGATTTGTGATAACGGCTTCTTTTAATACCTTTAATTCAGGGGTATTTAAGGCATCATTGCGTTGTGTTAAAACAGTATTAATATCTGTTTTTAATATCTGTAAAGTTTCCATTTGAGAATCATATAGAGAGGCTTTTTCTATATTTTGTTCTATATACTTTTCTGTACTTTGTATTGTATTTAGTAAATCCTCAACAATATCGCACTGTACTTGTGCTAAATTAGGGTGATTATTTAATAGTAGTCGTGCCAACATTAAACGTGCAGCAATAGACTGTTCATTTAGTGCAATTGCTGCTTTGCAGTGTGTAATAGCGGCTGATTCATCATTGTCTTGAATAGACAATTCAGCTAATTTTAATAAAGCAATTTCTTGTGCTTCAAGTTCAATATTAGCCAGTGGTTGTACATGTCGTAATAAAAATTCGCGTACTTGTACTTCAGATAACTCACTACTAAAACCATCAGCCGCTTCACCTTTAATAAACAAAATAGTAGTGGGTAATTGATGAACCCTGAATGCTTGGGCAATTTGTGGGGTTAAATCACAATTGACAACAGCTAAAGTGAATGCACCATTAAATTCTTTTTCAAGTTTAATAAAAGTGGTTGTTAATGATTGACTCGCTGGGCTACGCGGCGAACCTAAATCAATTAAAACAGGTAAAGTATTTGATGCCTCAATGACATGGCTTTGAAAATTGTCTAAAGTAATGTGAATCATAGTTAATCTAGGTTAAGTAAATAGGTTGAAATAAACATATTTAATATGTTAAATATTTATAAATAAATTAGTAGCAATGAGATGATTGTAAAATCTAACTTTGTTCTAATAATAAAATTAATAATAAAATTAATAATAAAATTAATAATAAAACATATAGTGTATTTATTTTAATGGTTCAGTTAGCTTTAAGCTAATATTTGTTTATTTGTTTATTTGTTTTTAGCGGTACAGCAATTTATCACAGGAAAATAATTTATGCGTATTGATGGCGAACGCGAAAGCAATAATGTAGAAGACCGACGCGGTTCTGGTGGCAGTCGTATGGGAGGCGGTAAAGGGATTGGTGTCGGTACGATTGTGGTGGCATTGGCTGCTTCATATTTTTTTAATATTAATCCGATGACAACTATCGGCATAATGAACGGAATCAGTTCTAATTCTGAACCTACTTCACACAATCAGCTTAATAATAATGCTAATACAAATACGGCTAATGACCCGCTTAAACAGTTTGTACGTGTGGTAATGGCACAAACAGAAGATACGTGGACGGCTGTTTTTCAAGAGCAGGGTAAAAGGTATTCTCCGCCCAAGTTAGTGATGTTTTCAGGCCGTACCAGTACAGAGTGTGGGCTTGGTGAAACGGCAACAGGGCCTTTTTATTGTCCTGCCGATCAAAAAATCTATATTGACCCGCAATTTTATACTGTTTTAGAGCAACGTTTAGGTGCACCTGGCGACTTTGCACGTGCTTATGTCATTGGGCATGAAGTAGGGCATCATGTACAAAATGTATTAGGAATTATGAATAAAGTTGAAGCCGCTAAACGTCAAAACCCGCAACAAGCCAATCCTTTATCCGTGCGTTTAGAATTACAAGCTGATTGTTTTGCGGGTATCTGGGCAAAGCGTACGCAAGCGTCACGAAATATTTTAGAGTCGGGTGATTTGGAAGAAGCGATGCAAGCCGCTGCATCTGTAGGTGATGATGCCTTACAAGGTGCATTGGCTCGTCCAGAAACATTTACCCATGGCACATCATCTCAACGTAAACAGTGGTTTAAACGTGGTTTTGAGGGTGGAAACATGTCAAATTGCAACACTTTTTCTAATAATTAGGTTAAAATAACGATTGTGCAATAAAAATAATTGCCTGGGTGGTGAAATAGGTAGACACAGCGGACTTAAAATCCGCCGCTTTCGTGAATAGCGGGCGTACCGGTTCGATTCCGGTCCCAGGCACCAAATAAAATCCTTTGTTAATTAACAAAGGATTTTTCATTTACGCAGTAGTCAGTTACACGTACTGTTATTTAACAGGTGCTAATACAGGCGAATTTGATTGATACGCAGGTAATTGTGCCACTGTGACGTTACGAGTCTTAGCATAAATCGGCAAAACTTTAGGCAAGTGTTTGCTTATTTCAGCAATACGGTTTTTACCTGATGGGTGGGTTGATAGCCATTGTGGTGGTGCACCTTTATTGGCTGCACTCATTTTTTGCCATAAAGTAATGCCTGCTCTAGGGTCATAACCTGCACGTGCAGCTAAATCCATACCCACTAAATCGCCTTCAGTTTCATCTTCACGACCAAATTTTAATGTTAGTAAATTAGCACCTACATCAGCTAACACCCGTCCTGTATCACCCAAACCCAGTACAGTTGAGCCAATGGCTAATACACCTTGAGTAGCTACCGATTTGCCCATACGTTCTCTGCCATGTTCACGCAGAGCATGAGCCATTTCATGCCCCATAACTATGGCGGCTTCATCATCACTTAATTTAAGTGTATCTAAAATTCCAGAATAAAATACAATCTTCCCTCCAGGCATACAAAAAGCATTTACTTCTTTAGCATTAATTAAATTAACTTCCCATTTCCAATTCATGGAGCGTTCATTCCAGCGATTAACAAATGGAATTATTTTTTGTGCAATCGCACGTAAGCGAATGACTTGAGCCTCATTGTCTAACCCAAGTGTACGTTGCGTTGAGGCTTCTTGTAATAATTGTTGATATTGTTGAGATGCTTGCGCTTCAATCTGTTTAGCACTAACTAAGCCACGTAACACACTCATTTTTCCAACACCTTGCTGTATATCTATAGGTGCATTTGATTCAGGTATTGCAGTAGTATTTTTATCAGTAGGTTTATCAGTAGGCGATGATGGTTTGTTATTTATAGGTGATTGGTGTGCTTTTGCTGCAGTCTTTAACTGTTCAAATTTTGTTTTTAAAGATTGAATACTTGTTTCAGCAGTTTCTTTTATATTTTTTATATTATTAAAATCAGTCATTTGTGCATTACTACTCGCACTATAAGCAAAAAATAAAGTAACCGCTAAAATACGGTATTGTGATGTGTGGTTGTACATAGTACGCTTGATAAAAGTTATGTCAGTCATAATTTTTTATTATATTATGTTGTTGATTATTGATTGTTGATTATTGATTATTGATTATTGATTATTGATTGTTGATTATTGATTATTGATTATTGATTGTTAAAGTAAATAAAACAATACTTATAATACTTAAGTAATAATGCTAACTTTACTCACGTTATTTAACCTATTTTAATTGTTTTAAAGCGGCCTAAATATTATGTCTTATGATTACAGTTCAGAATCTAACAGTTTAGATTTAGTTAATCCCTATGTGTTTCAAAACCGTATTTTATTTGCATCGGGTACTGCTTTGTTGCTCACAAGTTTATATATATTTTTCAAAGCACAACAAGCATTACAATTGTCTTTGATTGGTAAAAGTATACTGTTTTGTCTGCTAGGTATTGGTTTAAGTTGCGTTGCCGTTAGTTTATTTGCTAAAGCAATGCAACGGTTAAAATTTTATTTTGGCCGAGACAAACCCAGTTCTTTAGCCACTGATGTGCCATTAGGAACGACAGGAAGTTCAGAACAAGCCATTCATTTACAGTCTTTGTTACGTCAACGTGCTTTGGCATATGCTGAGCCACAAGGTGCTTTACAAAGTGTGCTATATCATCGCTTCCCTAAATTATTGACTGCGCCGATATGGGTACAAAATTTTGCTAATCAGTATTTTTTAAACTTATGTACCGTACTGGCAACTTTTTTATCTTTTTTGATTGCTTGGTTTTTTGCTAAAGAAGGCGTTACTGAAACGTGGGTCAGTTTGATTTATTTTTTAGCCAGCGTTTTTTGGTTAATTAAACCGTATTCAACAGTCCAAAGACAGTCATTAACGATGTCTCATTTAATTATGTTAATGGTAGCGGCAATTATGCTGCCGATATTGCTGGGACTATTGGCAACTATGCTGCCTTCTTTATTAGGACTTACGTTTCATACACAAATTTTTGTACTGTTAGGGTGTGCGACTATATCTTCACTGTTGCTTTTATGTGCAGCCTTAGGTCAGACAACGGATACACCGATTACACAAGTGAGTAATGAGTTACTGCGGGTATCTATGAGCAGTCCGCCAGCAACATTATTTCAAGAAATTGAACGCATTCAGCAAATGCAGTGGACTGATAATATTCCTAATCGTTGTTATTCACGCCTTGAGCCTAGTACACCTGTTACTTCTTTAGGTGGTAGTTTTGCAGGCGATTTATTACAAGAAACGCAACCAATGCCGATTCAAGGGCGTAATACAAGCGATACTCACAGTATATTTGCTGACTCTAGCCGTAAATTTTTAGGTTTTAGTGATGTATTCGCAGTATTTTTAATCGGTGTATCCATATTATTTATATTAATTTTCGTTAATGGCTTTAATACTCAGCATTCAAGCCAGTACATATCACCTGACAAAATGCTTACCCCGTCGATTTCATCTAATTTAAAAAATAAAGTGAACATAGCTACTAACATCTCTGAAAATAGTATGCCAAAAAGTACAGCCCAATCAAAATTATTGATAAATTGGAGTATGCAAAATTGGAGTTTATTAACAGGTGCATTTATGATGATTAGTGCAGCATTATTTTGTTTAAAAAATGCTGCCTATTTGTGGGGACGTTTTGATTTTAAATCAAACTTACTCTGGGTAACCGTGCAAGGTAATTATCAAACAGCGACTTTAGGTACAGGTAATAATTTTAGTGGTCAAATGCACACCGAAAATAAATTTGTACGCGTAGAGGATATGACTGTCAATATTTGGCGTACCTGTATTGAAAGTGTTTGTTTTGGTGCAAATAGCCCGCGTCAAGTAACATCAATGTTTGCTACTCAAAAAGAAGCCAAGGATTTAGTCAATGATTTATTAACTTATATAAACGGTCAAAGTATATTAACAGTACCGCAATCAGACCGTGATAGGTATAAAATGTCTACACTGTTTCAAGCAGAACAAATTTTAAAAACAGGTAAGTCTGTAGCCAATTCTATAGATGCAGTCAATTTTCATACCGATACTCTACTTCAAAATGATACGACTACACCTTCTAAAACAATACACAACATACTAAATACGCTAAATGCACTAGAACCAACGGATATTGAACATCCAAATAATTCAGATGCATTAATTAATTTAGATACACCAGTAGAAATATCTGATATTCAGATTGACGAAGTAGTTTCACCGTTCAAATTTTGTAGCGTTTGTGGTGCACGTCATTTATTGAGTGCTAAATTTTGTAGTAAGTGTGGTGCTGTAGTTTAAATTTATTGGGTAATGTTAAATTTTAACTTTTATAATATTTATAGTGGTGCAGTAGCCTGTTAATTTTACTGGTTACTTCTTAATTATTAAATTTCTTGTATCAGTGCTATTTGAACATTACCATTTATTGTTATTTAGGCGGCGGTGCTGATTTCATAACCGTTGTCAAAGTATTGGCCGGCGTAAATACTAGTTTAGTTGTGATGTCTAAAACATCTACATTTTCTTTTAGCTTACCTTTGAAGCTTGGATAAGGGGCTAAACGTTTTAATAAACGTAATGTACCCCTATCAATGGCTTTGTCTCCAGAACTACGTTCAAGCACTAAACCTTCTAATGAACCATCTGAGCGTACAGATACCGTAACAATCACTTCGGCAAATTTACCACGTGCATCTTCAACATAGTATTCTGTACCTAAACGTTCTGTACGATCACTCCACAGTGCATAGTAAGTCGCAAAAGAGGCCTCACGGGTTGCGATACTTAATTGTGCACGTTTGGGACGTTTATTATAATCTTGTATTTCTTTGTCTAACGAAGCAACTTCACGTTTAATTTGTGCGGTGGTTGAATCACTGGCTTCACCTTGTTCTGGATTGTACGTTTGGGCAGTACCACTGGCGGCATTCATAAACGATTTTCCTTTGAGTAAAGACAGTAAACTAGACTGAACTGCTTCTAAATTTTTAACTTGTTTTTGTAAATCTTCTAAACTTTCACCGTCTTGTACCGCTTCCATATTGGGTAGAGGCGATTTGACTATACCATCATCGGCCTCACCGCCACCTAATAAATTGGCATTGGCTAAGGCTTGTGCATCATTAGGAATAGTGTCACCAATCGTATTGACTAAAACAACTTGTAGGGCTTCGTTGTCCCATATTTTTTCTAATTCTTTAGGTACAAACTTAATGGCTAAAATTAAAGTATGAATAAGAATACTTAACATTAACATTCGCCGTAAATCGGTTTTTCCTAATTGAGTATAGGTGTTTAAGATAGTTTTTTTTAAACGTGAGCCATACACTAACAAATTTTTTTTAGGAGGCACGGGTATAGTGGGTGGTAAATAAACAGAATTATTAAACATACGACGTACTTATGAGTAAACTTAAACAATAAAAATATTAAACTTAAATAATAAAAATATTAAAACATTAAAATATTAAAACATTAAAATATTAAAAACATCAACTACTAAATTTAGCAAGTGATTATAGATAGTCTATGCCCTTTAGGTTGCATAAATTCAGCGGCATCTAACAAAGTGTCTAAAATAGGGTTAATCATTGCGGTGTTTAATAAATGTGTGCCTTCTAAAATTAAAACAGTCCCCATGTGTTTTTGTTGTAATAAAAGGTCGGTTAAACAATCATATAAAGCATCTAAGTTCATACCAAAATGATCAGGAAAATTTAGGCTATCTGCTAATTTGGTTAATAATGCAGCTTTAGAGCTTGTACCTGTACACGAAACAACACATACCCAAAAATTTAATTGATTGCCTGCTAAACGCCAATCTTCCACATTCATATTCATTGCGGATAATGAAATGATACCGCCTTTTTGTAAAGCGGCACATAAAAAGTCATTTTTTACTATAGGTGTTTTATTGGACTGTTTCATAATATCTTCATAATTTTTTTAAGCTATTTTTAAGTTTTTATTTTGGTATTGCTACTTAAAAATAGTTTTTGTATTTTTTATCTAAAATAAGCCTTATTTTTGCTAAGAAAATATTATAAATATACGACTTAACCATATTAAAGTAGCAATGCCTTTATTTTTAAGATTTTATTTTTAAGATTTTATTTTTTTAAATCAATTTGTTTAAAAGTAGCATAATGATCTTCAGTATAAAAATACTCACCGCTTGTCGCTGGGCTGCCTGTTTTTCCTTGCCCCGCAACAATTCGGCGTGCTCCACGGTTTTTTGCATAGGGTGTTTTAACTGTATATTCACTGTAATACCCACGTGGTTTAAATGGTAGTTTACGTTCGCGATTACTAAAAATGCTACCGTCTTTTTGGCTATAGGGAAACGGACCTCCCGCTTGAATTAAGCGTAAAGTCTGCTGCCCTTCTTTAGGCAGTTCTGTAACACCAAGCGTATCAAAACCAGCGATGGCAGTCGCAGATAAACTATTAGCGTTATTTGTAGTATGGTTATTAATCGTGCTTATAGTATTTACAGTACTTATTGTATTTATAGTATTTATAGTATCTAATAAGTTACTGTGTTTTAATTTAGATGAAAAGTCTAAGGCATTAGGTGCAGCAAAATAACCCATTAATAGGACTAAAAGACTGATAATACTAACACGGTGTTTTTTAAAAAAATTCATAGGTGTATTCAAATGGTTGGTATTGCTACTTAAAAATAGTTATTGTGTTTTTTATCTTACGCAAGCTTTATTTTGCTAAGAAAATTTTAGAAATATATACTTTAACCATATTAAAGTAGCAATGCCAAATGGTTTATTAAGTACGGTTTAAATATAGTTTAAATATAGTTTAAATAATCTTACAAGTTAAATAGCCTACAGTCGCACTAAATTTGTCTTGATAATTATTTTTTAATAAAGGTTCTAGGATATGTTTAAACGGTTGATGTATCTTTGACCAATCGCCTGCATGTTGAAAGTTACTTAAAATATACGTCCAACCATTAATATTATCTGCAATGTGTAAGCCCGTTGCTTCAGCGCCAACTGGCATTGAAGCCAATCTGACTAATTCTTGAGTATCAACGTGATAAGCCCATAGATAACTATTAATATGTTGTGTACTGTCTTCACCAATAAACAAAGTACGCAATGTTTCGGAAAATTTTAAATTATCAGGATTGGCTATCCAATTAGGATTAGCTGTATTGCCCATAATATCAGGTGTTATATCTTGACCCACCAATAAAGTGCCGATATTCGCTGGCATCCATTCGCTGTTAATGGCTACACCATCGGTATCTTGTAAATTACCACTTAAATAATATTGCAAAATAGCGCCTGCATGAATGGCTTTAGGCAAGTTAATCCCATTGTTAATTACATTGGCTTTGTGCCCAGATACCATAGAGCTATGAATATTTTGCAAGGCTTGATAAGCGATTTTATCTTTAATATTAACGGTAGTTCCTTCCATTTTACTAAAGCCTAAACTGGCCCCCATTAAAGCTGCATAGCGGTGTGTTTCTAAAAATGCCGCTGCATGTGCCATACCTTTATGGAGTATCACCCATTCTACTTTACCATTAACTGTAATTTTTGTATAAGCATTGTCCTGCGGGTCTATTATTTTTACAGTCATAATATCGCTCGGTTTTAAGCGATTGGCTAAGTTTAAAATATCATCACTGTGGGCAGTCCCGAGTTTAATCCAGCTTAAATGGGTAGTATTTTTATTAGAAGCATCTATTGAAAAACCTTCACTTAATTGTGCAACATATAAAGTACCCGATGATAAATCAGCAGCCTTATTAGCAATAAATACAAATAACCCCGCATTAGTCGCGTCATCACCCATTAATACGGTACGATTGTCTGGCATCACTTGTACCAGTTCATGAGAAAATCGTCCCATACAATAATGTTTTTTAATCTTTCCAGTACCATCTGGATTAACTGTAACTTCTGGAATATGCCCATAATGATAAGGATTAGCGGTATTTTTATGACCAAACAAATGTTGGCTAAAGCCTTGTAGCACAGTTGCTTGTTCTGGATTATTCATTAACTCAAACGCGTCGGGTTCATATTCTTCACTAGATAAGTGTGTACCCCATGGTGATAAGCTAGAGCCACATGTAATCCATAAACCATATACTGATGAGGTATCAACATTATGGTATTTTATTAATTTTAATTGCCCTGTTATTGGATTTTGGTCTAAAGTCAATACAGCGATTGGCGAAGGGAGTTGTCCGTACATCGTGGTACGACCATCTTGTGCTAATGAAGTATATTCAAACTGTACTACTGCAAACACAGTATTGCCGTTTATGCCTTTAACTGTTGGTTGGCTTAACTGAATTAACGATGTGCCATCAGGGCAATCTGAAAAAAATTGCCGTTCTTTGCCTTTGACTGTAGTATCTATAATCGGCTGATTATCAATATTGTAATAACCACCCGCTAAAACAGTTCCTCCGCTTCCATCAGGAACGGGTGTACCTGTCATAAAGAATGACTGGTAATCTAAGGCATAATCAATCAACTGCCCATTGTCTAGGGTAACTTGTAGTGCAGAATTAACAGTGACTGTTGCCATTTCAGCCGGATTATCCATTGAAGGGGCTGCCATACCCTTAAATTTAATGCTTTTTAGTCGTTTAGGTGACGTATTTACTGTATCAGAGTACAAATGGGTCGCTAACGATGATAAAGGCAATACTGATACAGATAATAAAGTTAGTAAATCACGCCGCGACAGTGTTTTAGAATAAATAGACATAGGTTATAGATTGATTCAGTAAATTTTTAGGTAATGTTCAAATAGCACTGATACAAGAAATTTAATAATTAAGAAGTAACCAGTAAAATTAACAGGCTACTGCACCACTATAAATATTATAAAAGTTAAAATTTAACATTACCAATAATAATATAATTTAATTATATATATTATTATATAAATTTAAGATTATTAAACGCTGATATTAACAACGTTATACCTGATGCCGTTAATAAACTTAATACTATTTTTTTAAATAAAATATCGCTAATACCTTTATATAAGTATGCCCCTAATAAGTTTGGTATTAACATAGCCGGTGCAATTATTGCAAACTGCGGTAGCATCTCTTTAGTTACATTGCCTTTAGCAATATAAGTTATCATCGTTACAGATAATATAGTTATATTGAAATTTTGAATTAATGACCGCTGCTCGTCTTTAGGATAACCGCGCACCGTACACCATAGTGTTGGAATAACACCCGTAAATCCACCTAATGCTGACATAATCCCACCAAAGATACCTATAAAACTTTCAATAATACGTTCAATTTTATAATTATTTATTACTAGTTTAGGTAAATAACTACTAAATAACATAGATGGACACCAAACAACTAATAATATACCTAATATTAATTTAAATAAATAGATATTTAAATAGGGTAATATAATTGTACCTATAGGTATACCGATTAAACCACCCATAACAAAGGGTAATACTTGCTTTATATTAAAAGTTCTACAAACCGTAAATGCCGTTAATATTTGTCCTGTTAATGCACCAAATACTGCCATGACTGCTGCGAGTTTTGGGTCAATTGTCCAAGCCCAAATTGACATTGCGACCAAGCCAAAACCAAAGCCTGATAAGCCTTGTGCAAACCCTGCTAAAGCCGCACCTAGCCCTAAAGCCAATATTGTGTTGTCTATAATCATAGTAGTCGTATTTATTTATAACTGTTATTCATTAAGCTACTTACACTAAAAAGTATATTTCATATCCATATGAACGGTACGTTGTGGGTATGGGTGAAACGCCCAGTATTTGGCATTATTAAGGTTATCTATACCCGCACTGATGGTTAGATATTTACTATAAATATACTGTGTTCTCACATCAGCCACATAGTAATTGCTAAATCCAAAAAAAGCCTTGCTATTCGTGTCAGAATTATCAAGCTGCCCATATTGCTTGCCGCTATAACGCAGCCCTAAACTGCCAGACCATTTAGGCGTAAAGCCATACGTTGCCAACATATTGGCACGCCAGTTTGGCACACGTGGCTGTTCTTTACCCACACTATTGGGATTATTCGGATTTGAAGTAATCACCGAATCAGCATAAGTCACACTACTACTCACATTTAAATCGCGAAAGAGTGTTGTTTGATACGCTAACTCTATACCTTTGGTATGAATCGCGCCAACGTTTTGCACGTTGGTAATATTGGGCGTTACGGCATAGTTCGTTTGGTTATACAAAGCATCACGCGTACGTTCACCAAATGCAGTCATACGCAGCATACCATTGCCTTGATCTATATTACGTTCAGCTGTCAGTTCATAAGTTAAAGATTTTTCAGGCTTTAAATTAGGGTCATTATTAATAATACTGTTACCTGTTATGCTGCCTTGGTACAATTCAGTGGCTGTGGGCATACGCACGGCACGCCCTAAGCTGGCTTTTAACGACCACGCTGGGCTGGCTTGATAGGCTAAAGCCGCTTTAGGCGACACATAATTTTCTTTGCGTTCAGTTAAAACTATGCTATTGTTGGCATTGGCGGCTAAACCATTATTCGCCTGCCATTGCTCAAATCGAGTGCCCAGTGTTGCCTGCCATACAGGGGAAATTTTCCAATTGTCTTGTAGCCATAGACTACGTAATTTGGTATTGCCTGTATTTTTAGATATCTGTGTAGTCGCTGTACCATTCACCCAATTAGCGGTATTTGAAACCACACTACGCGATTGATAATGCTCTTGTTGCACGCCAAATTCAATAGTGTGTGCCGTATTGGCACGCCAAGCCGCTTTAGCATTCAAAGTATGCCAACCTGAACCACTTAAATCAGTGATGCGTCCTGTGCCGCCAAACTGTCCAGCAGGTAAAGTCTGTGTGCTTTGTCCACGTGTTTCATCAATACTGTAGCGATAAATACTAGCGGCAAGTTGCCAACTAAATCTATCATTCATTTTATTTTTTAAGTTAAATCCGTGTATCCAATGGTGGGACTTGTTTGTACTGTATCCAAAATCACTCGCACTTAAAGCATACTGACGCCCAGCTACAACCACATTGCCTGAATAGACTGGATTGCCTATGGCATTTTTTAAATAGCTTTGTGCTGTAATACTGGCATCGTTGTTCCACAAACCTACTGTGTAGTCAAAATGTACTTTTTTAGAAAAGTCATAAGCCAACTTAATTTTTAAATGCTGTTGCTCGGTATCAGTTTGTCCTGTTGCTCCTAATAACACCCAAGGTTTATTTTGTGGATTAGACTGCCCTATTACTGCCCCTTTTACCACTACACCCGCAGCCGTAGGTACTGTACTGCTAGACACTAAACGGTTAGCAAATGACAAAGGCTGCCCACTACTGTTTAAGCGTTCAACATTCATAAACCAAGATAAATCACCTACTTTGCTGCCCAGACTGACGCTGGCTTGATTGCCTCCAAAACGGTTACTGTTCTGATATTGTTGATTATTTTGCCTAAAAGTACCTAATTTAATAGACCCTTCAAACTGTTTAGGCATACGGGTTTGATAATCAACCACCGCTCCAACAGAATTGCCAGAATAGGCTGCCGAAAAAGGCCCGTATAGTACATCAACACGTTCAATTTCATTAGGCGTTACTAACCCCCAGCGGGGAGTATAACTAGCTCCATTGCCTAATAAATTGCTTAATAAAATACCATCAGCGTATACCAAAGACCGTGCGCTATTGCCCGTACCACTGGCACGGCTTGCCAATACGGCGTGGTTATAGTCGCCGATATAACGTTTTCTTACTGTTAAACTCGGTAAATATTTTAATGCATCGGCACTGTCAGTCGCGTTGATTGTTTGGGCAACTTGTTTACCAGTCACACTTTCAAACACAGTTGGAATGTACATGGGCAAAGAACTAGCAGACTCGCCTAAAACGGTAACTGTGCCTAACTCTTTGATGGGTGTAGGTGTATCAGAATACATTGTATTTGCCGCAGTATTCGCTTGTGCTTTAGCGTTCAACGGGCTAAACGCCAAAGCTGTTGCCACCGCAATACTTGCAATATTCAGTGTACTTTTTGCAAAGGTTGCTGTATTTAAAAAAATCATAAAATCAAGACTAAGATTAAGATTAAGGTTAAGGTTAAGACTAAGTTAAGGTTAAACTAAGATTAAAATTGAGACTTCAAAAATGTCTTTACTGCATTTAAAGCCAATTGATAAGGTGCATAGGCCTGCAAAGTATCCCACGAACCAAGGTCTTGTAGCGTATTGGGTACTAAGCGTTTGATGCGTATATGACTGGTATACGCTTGGCTTGGTGTTTGATGTAAAGCATCGCCACTTAATAGCTCAAGTGCCATCTCGGGAGCATTACACACCAACACCATATCGCAACCCGCACTTAAAGCGGCTTTAGCACGGGCATGGATATCGCCAGCAACAGTTGCACCCGCCATACTTAAATCATCACTGAATATGACACCTTCAAACCCTGATTTTTGTGGGTCACGCAAAATATTTAGCCATATTTTAGAAAAACCAGCAGGCTGCGAATCTACTTTTGGATAAATCACATGGGCTGGCATCACGCTGTCTAAAACATCTTGTAAGTGCGTATACGGCTTGGCATCAACCGTCATAATGGTTTCTAAATCGCGTTCATCAACTGGTATTTCATGATGCGAATCAGCAGCGACAAAGCCATGGCCTGGAAAATGCTTGCCACAACTACGCATACCTGCCCGATGTAAACCGCTGATTAAAGCACGGGCTAAATTAACAGTTTGCTTTGGGCAATCAGCAAAGGCACGGTCACCAATAACACAACTTTGTCCATAATCTAAATCTAACACGGGTGTAAAACTTAAATCAATGCCGCACGCCAATAACTCGGCCGCCAATACAAAACCGACTTGGCTAGCTAAACGCTGCCCAGCCAATATATCTTTTTGCCATAATTTTCCAAGGCTTGCCATAGTCGGTAAATGAGTAAATCCGTCTGTTTTAAAGCGTTGTACCCGCCCACCTTCGTGGTCTACAGCGATTAATAGTTTAGGCAATAAAGTATTTTGACGAACAGCGTGAATACTAGCGGTTAAGGCACATAATTGTGTACGATTTTCAAAATTACGGGCAAACAAAATCACGCCACCAATTCGGGCATCAAGCAATAAAGTTGCTTCAGCATCAGTCATAACTGTGTTGGCAATGTCTAAAATTAAAGGACCATACAGTGTGGTGTTTACAGGTGTGTTCATAAAATCATTACTTTTGTTTGTAGAGTTGATATACATAATTAATAAATGGATTTAATTTAAATTAAATTTAATTTCATTTAATAAATTCATTTAATAAGTTCCTTTAATTTGCTTTTATTTAATTTAATTTACTGAGTTATTTTTTACTGACTTATTTTTTAAAAGAATGACTCAATACAACGTAGGCTATCGCATAATCACGTTCATCACTTAAACTCAAATGAGCAATTAATTGACGGTCATTAAACCAAATCGCCATATTACCCAGTACTTGTATTTGAGGCTGACCACTAGCGAGATTAATAGTCTGTACAGACTGCCAATTCATAGGCGCTGTCATACCCAAGCCGCAAGCTTTACTAAAAGCTTCTTTAGCGGCAAATCTAGCTGCAAAAAACGCTATGCCGCGCGTAATATTGCGGTCATAGCGTTGGTTAAATTCTATAGATTCTAGGGGAGTCAAAACGTTATTAATGGCACACTGCCCTTGTTTGGCAAACCACCGTTCAAACCGTGGAATATGGGCAATATCTGAACCAATACCAAAAATCATTGCGTTATTCGCGGGCTAAAACGGTAATATAGTTAATGTAGTTTTACTTAGCAGCAGCCAACATATACTGTACAGTTTGTTTAAGCTCGGCATCAGTTGCTTGTGAACCGCCGCGTGCTGCCATAATTCCTTTGCCTTTAATAACACTGGCTACTAAGGCATCAACGCCGACTGTGCTACGTGCTGCCCAAGCTGCTTTATCACCAAATTTTGGTGCGCCCGCTATACCTGCGGCATGACAAGCCATACAAGCGGATTCGTATAGTTTTTTACCTGCATCAGCCACTACAACAGGGGCTACTGGGACAGGTGTTGAAGCAACAGGCATCGGAGCAATAATTGGTGTCGCTGGCACTTTTTTGCTAATAGCAACAGGGGCAGCGGCTACAGCCTCTACAACAGGAGCTTTAAAACTAGCACCCGAAGCATTAGTCATATAAATAACTGCATTTTGAATATCTGTATCACTTAAATCAGCATTACCGCCTTTGGCAGGCATAGCCCCTTTGCCTTTGATTGCACTGGCAACTAATCCTTCTAAGCCCATTTTTAAACGGGTCGCCCAACCTGCAATATCGCCTAACTTAGGGGCATTCATTAAGCCTGCGGTATGACAACTTGCACAGACTTCAGTATAAATTTGTTCACCGGTACGCACTTCGTCAACCGTTTTATACGCATGGCTTGCAATCGGTTTAATTAATATTTCTGTACGCTGAACTATTTGTGCTTTGTTTAAGCCAGCCTGTGGTTTAACGCCACTGGCTACCCAGCCAGCCAATAAAATTAATAATACAATTGGAATAATAAAACACAATACGATGGTTGTAATGAGTTGTTTAGGCGTTTTAATCGGGCTTTCGTGGGCATCATGAGTAGACATATAAATTCCAAAATTAGTAAATTAAATAAATAAATAAAATAAGTTAAATCAGGTTTTTTTAAAGGCTTAATAGTTAAAGGCTTAATAGGTTTAATAAGTTAAGTTAAAAAGTTAAATTAAATAAATAAGTTAAATAGGATAAAAATATATTTTTAAAAACAAAATTATAACGGCGACACACTATCTTCTACAAAAAAATCAAGTAAAGTATGAGAGTGATACATAAAAGTAAAAATATACGTAAAATACTATTTGTTTTATGTTTTTGTGTTCAGTTTTTGTGTTCAGCGCTTGTAGCTCAGTGGATAGAGCATTGGCCTCCGAAGCCAAGGGTCGCTGGTTCGATTCCAGCCAAGCGCACCATAATTAACAACTAATAACGTGCCTAACTATGTCATCGCCTACTCATCTTACTTTACACGCCATCAGTCGTACTATAGAAGTTGGCTATGATGATGGTCAAGTGTTTATACTAAGCCATGAGTTTTTACGCGTTCATTCGCCCAGTGCTGAAGTTCAAGGACACGGGTCTGGTCAAGAGATATTGCAAACGGGTAAACGTCAAGTGTATATTGAAACTATAAACCCAGTCGGGCATTATGCGGTGCAACCTCGTTTTAGCGATGGCCATCACAGCGGTCTATTTAGCTGGGATTTCCTTTATTTTTTAGGTACACAGCAAAGCTTGTTATGGGACGAATATTTACTTAAACTTAAACACGTTAATGCGAGTCGTGATTGATTTTAGATAAAAAATTTATTTTATAAATAATCACCCTAATCATCAAATTTATAAGAATTTGATTTTGACTAAATGCCATAAAATTACTGAAATTACTGAAATTATTGAAATTATTGAAATTATTAAGAATATTGATAGTAATATAAATAATTTAATTTGAATTAATATGAATGTAGTTTCTTTATTTTGTGGGTGTGGTGGTCTTGATTTGGGTCTAAAGATGGCAGGTCATAATGTTATTTGGGCAAATGATTTTGATAATTACGCAATTCAAACTTATATTAATAACGTAAAATCTGAACATGAAACGGTTATTTGTAAATCTATTATAGACATACCTTCTGATGAAATTCCTGATTGCGATATGGTAGTTGGTGGTTTCCCTTGCCAAGGTTTTAGTATGGCAAATCCTTACAGAAAAGAAGAAGATGCTAGAAATTTTTTGTATTTAGAGTTACTTCGTGTAGTAAAAGATAAACAACCTAAAGTATTTTTAGGTGAAAATGTACAAGGCATTACCAGCCTTGGCGGCTATGAAACACTGGTAGATAAGAAGCAAAAACTTGGCAGAGTCTTTAAAATGATTATTAAAGATTTTGAAAATATTGGTTATCACATAACGTGGCAAATTGTTAATTCAGCGGACTACGGTGTCCCACAAAATCGCAAACGTATGATTATGGTAGGCATAAGAAAAGATTTAAATGTATCGTTTGAGTTCCCTAAAAAGACGCATAGTCATCAACCTAAAACAGTACTTGAAGCCATTGGTGATTTGCCTTTAGAACCAACAACTAATATATCTAATCACATAGGGACATCACATAAAGTTAAAATTAATGGCTATTTAGGCAATCGCCATACCAATTACAATAAACCAAGTCCAACTGTGGTAGGACGAGGCGGTGGAACAGGTGGGCCTGTTATCTTACCCCACCCATCACAGACACGGCGTATGACAGTTAGAGAGGTCGCAAGACTACAAACCTTTCCTGATGATTTTATTTTTTATGGCTCTATCAGTTCGCAGTACCGCCAAATTGGTAATGCCGTTCCTGTTGAATTAGGCTATGTATTAGGCATGCAATTACATACACTTAAACCTAAAATATTGTTTATAGACAACACCATCACAATACAAAGTCATTTTATGTTTAAATAAAACATAAAATTAAGGAAGCTACAATTAAGAAAATAGGGTTAAGGAAATAAGCGATGAATAACAATACTATAAAATCAACTGATACAACTGATACAACTCATTTTGGTTATAAAACAGTAGATACCACAGCCAAAGCCAGTGAGGTCTCTAAAGTATTTCACTCTGTAGCACACAAATATGACGTGATGAATGATGTTATGTCGGCTGGTTTACACCGTATTTGGAAAGCTTATACTATTCATTTAGCAGGTGTGCGACTGGGTATGAAAGTACTAGACATTGCGGGGGGTACGGGTGATTTAGCGGGTGCTTTTGCTAAACAAGTGGGCGAAACGGGTGTTGTATGGCACACAGATATTAATCCTAGTATGCTAAAGATTGGGCGAGACCGTATGGTCAATGCGGGTTATAGCTTACCCACTGCGGTAGCCGACGGTGAACATTTACCTTTTCAGGACAATGTGTTTGATGTGATTACAGTTGCTTTTGGTTTGCGTAATATGACTGATAAGACTGCTGCCTTACACAGTATATTGCGTGTTTTAAAACCTGGTGGAAAATTGATGGTATTAGAATTTAGTAAAGTGAATCCTAGATTACAAAAAATCTATGATATTTACAGCTTTAAAGTATTGCCTTGGTTAGGTCAAAAAATTGCAGGCGATGCAGCAAGCTATCAGTATTTAGCTGAAAGCATTCGTATGCATCCTGATCAGGATACTTTAAAAGCTATGATGGAACAAGTAGGCTTTACCCATGTACAAGTACACAATATGACGGGTGGCGTAGTTGCCTTGCATACTGCAAGTAAACTTTAAAATTAAAGCAGACATTACTCAATTTTATACCAAACAATGATGCTGTTTTAATGATACTATTTAGTTTAACTCGCTTTAATGCTTTAAAATAGATGGTTATTAACTGTTTTATCAACAGTTTTATTAGTTGTTTTTAATCCTTATTATTATATAAAATACTTATGGCTATCTTTCATAACCTCATTCAAGTTATACAAATAATTGCGGCCCTCGCCATTATCTTTTTAGTACTAATGCAACACGGTAAAGGGGCTGATATGGGTGCAGCATTTGGTAGTGGTGCATCAGGTAGCGTATTCGGTGCATCAGGTTCAGCTAATTTTTTATCGCGGGCTACCTCAATTGCGGCAACGTTTTTTTTTACCACCACCCTAATGTTAGCTTTCGTAATAAACAATAATAGTTTGGCCAGTAAAAATATTATTCAAAAAGCATCTGAAGGAGCCACTGTTCCTAAAGACGTGCCAGTAACTAAAGCAGTTCCACCCGTATCTAAATCAAATACGCCGATAGTACCAACGCCTACCAACAAAACAACAGTTGCTCCTACTATTACGCCAATGAAGCCTTGATAAACGGATACTCAAGCTCATTAAGTTTAATGCTTATATGAACCACGCTTTGCGTGGTTTTTTACTGTAGTTCAATTCTTATAATTTTATGCAATAATTTAGTTTTTATTACTCATTTAGTATTAGTTTATTATTTTTATTATTTATTATTTATTATTTATTATTATTATTTAATTACCTAACTACCTTATTACCTTATTACTTTACTATTATTAACTACCATTACTATTATGCCCATCAAAAAAAACGTTAATTTACAAGATTGCTTTTTAAATTTACTACATGCAGAAAATACATCTGTTTCAATGTATTTAGTGAATGGAATTAAATTACAAGGGCACATTGAATCTTTTGACCAATATGTGATATTGCTTCGTAACACAGTGACACTCCAAATGGTGTATAAACACGCTGTCTCTACCATTGTGCCGACTCGTACTATTACAATGCCTACTGTTAAAGACGTTTTTGACAATTTATAGACGACTTTGATTGACTATTTTTTAACTACTTGATACTAAAATAATCAGAAATAACTAATAATTACGACGGTACACTTTGCACACTCATTCTTTTACTAAATTATCTCAAAAATGTATCTTAGTCGCACTAGATTTAGGCCAATCTGGCTTTACTGATAGTATTGAAGAGATGCGACTATTGGCGGATAGTGCTGGTGCTGATGTAGTAGCACAAAACATTAGCCGCCGTAGCAAAATAGAAGCAGCCACTTTTATTGGTAGTGGTAAAGCGGCTGAAATTGCAGCGACTGTTGAAGAATTTTCAGCTGAACTGGTATTGTTTGCTCACGCTTTAAGTCCCACTCAACAACGTAATTTAGAACGTATTTTTAAAGTACGTGTGGTTGACCGTACAGCACTCATTTTAGATATTTTTGCATTGCGTGCACACAGCCATGAAGGAAAGCTGCAAGTAGAATTAGCACAACTACAGCATTTGTCTACACGCTTAATTAAACTGTGGTCTCATCTAGAGCGTCAACGTGGCGGTATTGGTATGCGAGGCCCTGGTGAAAGCCAGCTTGAAATGGACAAACGAATCATTGCAGACAAAATTCGTACATTAAAAGAAAAATTAGAAAAATTGCGTAAACAACGCTTAACACAACGCCGTAATCGCAGCCGGTCAGGCGTATTTACTGTTTCTGTAGTCGGATACACCAATGCGGGTAAATCAACTTTATTTAATACATTGACAAAAGCCAATACGTATACTGCCAACCAATTATTCGCCACACTAGACACTACTAGCCGTCAACTCACTATTAATAATCAACAGATGGTTATGACTGATACCGTTGGTTTTATTCGTGAGTTACCCACTACTTTAATTGCAGCTTTCCGAGCTACTTTAGAAGAAGCACTCAATGCAGATTTATTAATTCATGTTATTGATTGTGTCAGTTCAGAACGTGATGCACATATTCGTCAAGTCAATGAAGTATTGACTGAAATTGGTGTAGGTAGTATTCCCCAATGCTGGGTGATGAACAAAATAGACTTGTTAAGTTTACCAGCCACAGTAGAGCATAGCTTGTTTGTTCAATCTGATTTGCAGATGAGTATTGTTGCCGATTCAGTACCCGTGTTTGGTATTTCAGCCAAAACAGGTGTCGGTATTGATGGTTTAAGAAACTATTTAAGTAGTGCCGCTAAAGCTGCTTCGTTTTACAGCACACAAGCCCATACCAATGAATCTATTTGTTATATTGATACTGTAGCAAATAATAATAAGGCATTGCTACTTTAATATGGTTAAAGTATATATTTCTAAAATTTTCTTAGCAAAATAAAGCTTGCGTAAGATAAAAAACACAATAACTATTTTTAAGTAGCAATACCAATAA
>JBEDNN010000007.1:0-18909 GCA_041170585.1 Pseudomonadota bacterium
TTAACTAATCATATAGAACGCTTAAATTGTACTATTCGTCAAACACTGTCTAGGCTAGTCAGAAAAACACTTTCATTTTCTAAAAAACTATACATGTTACATTTACAGTTTAAATATTGGGTCTATTATTACAACCTAAAACATAACAGTTAAAATTTAATATTACCCAAATTTCATAGTTTGTTCTGTACCACAATTATTAATATTTTTAAAATCAGCATCTATGATAACGCCCAGTCTTTTCAGTTTAGCATCTTTAAAATTATGGCATTGCTGCTTTAATATCGTTAAATTATATATTTTTAAAGTTTTTTTAGCAAAAATACAGCTTATGTAAGGTAAAAAATGCTATATATTACCAAAGTAACATATAGCACTTGCATAACATCTTTAAAAGCTATTTGTACGAAGGAACATCGCGTTTTACCGAACCTGTATACAATTGACGAGGACGGCCTATTTTGTATTCAGAATCAACAATCATCTCTTTCCACTGACTAATCCAACCTGCGGTACGTGCCAAAGCAAAAATACACGTAAACATATCTTTTGGAATCCCTAAGGCACGCTGCACAATACCTGAATAAAAATCAACATTAGGATACAGTTTTCTAGAAACAAAATACTCATCTTCTAACGCAATCTTTTCAAGTGCAATGGCTAGTTTAAAAATAGGATCGTTTTCTAAACCCAGTTCTGCCAATACTTCTTTACACGTTTCTTGCATTAATTTTGCACGTGGGTCAAAATTTTTATAAACACGATGCCCAAAACCCATTAAACGTACGCCAGAGTCTTTATCTTTTACTTTCTCCATAAACTCGCCCACCTTATCAATTCCACCATTCGCATTTAACTCTTCTAACATATTTAAACAGGCTTCATTAGCACCGCCGTGAGCAGGTCCCCATAAACAAGCCACTCCCGCTGCAATGGCAGCAAACGGATTAGTTCCGGAACTGCCCGATAAACGTACCGTAGAAGTGGAGGCATTTTGTTCATGATCCGCATGTAAGGTAAATATCCTGTCCATTGCACGCACTAAAACGGGATTTTGTATATAAGTTTCACAAGGATTAGCGAACATCATTCGCATAAAATTTTCGCTATAACTTAGGTCATTTTGGGGATAAATAAATGGTAACCCTTGACTATATTTATAGGACATTGCAACCAGTGTTGGCATTTTTGCCACCAAACGCATTGCGTTTAAATCACGTTGTTCAGGATTATGAATATCATTGTTATCATGATAAAATGCTGACATGGCTCCCACTAAACCCGTCATAATCGCCATTGGGTGAGCGTCGCGGCGAAAACCACGCAGAAAAAAGTGCATTTGTTCATGCACCATCGTATGACGAGAAATTTTGTCTTTATAAATTTTGCGTTCATCGCCTACAGGCAACTCACCTTTATATAATAGGTAAGCCACATCTAAAAAGTCGCATTTTTCAGCCAATTGCTCAATGGGGTAACCACGGTAAAGTAACTCACCCGTGTCGCCGTCAATATAAGTAATAGTAGAATTGCAAGCACCCGTTGATAAAAAACCTGAATCGTAGGTAATCATGCCTGTCTGAACGTACATTTTACGAATGTCTACCACATCAGGACCAATCGTTCCTTGGTAAATAGGAAATTCAATTGATGGTTTGCCATTAGAAAAAGATAGAGTGGCTTTATAGTCTGCTGCTTTCATGGTGTCTTTTTAAAATTAATGATTTAAATGATTGGTTTAGATGATACACTAATTAATAGGCTAACGTTGCTCTGAATGTTGTAGGCGGGTTTGAATCATATTGATTGGACTATGGCGTATTTGTTCTAGTATTTTACACACAGCACTGTTATTTAATTGACCTTCAGGCACTTTTCGTGCTAAGAATAAATCTAGTAAATCATTGTCTGTTAATGTTAATAAACTGTCTAAAGCAACAACATCATCATCTGTCATAGACAATTCATAAGCCTGAAAATAACGCGTCAGCATTAAATCATTTTCCAATAAACCACGACGCGCACGCCATTTTAAACGCGCCCGTTGATGTGGATCTGCTTGATGTGTTTGCATGGTCATACATTAAATAGCCCGTTTAACCATTAACTCTTTGATTTTACCAATTGCTTTGCTAGGATTTAAACCTTTCGGGCAAACATCAACACAATTCATAATAGTATGGCAGCGAAACAAACGATAAGGATCTTCTAAATTATCAAGACGCTCATTGGTCATTTGGTCGCGACTATCTGCAATAAAACGATAGGCTTGCAACAAACCTGCTGGCCCTACAAATTTATCAGGATTCCACCAAAAACTAGGACAAGACGTTGAGCAACAAGCACATAAAATACACTCATATAAACCATTTAACTCCTCACGTGCAGCAGACGATTGCAGCCGTTCAGTTTCAGGAGGCTGGCTTTCATTGATTAAATACGGTTTAATGCTATTGTATTGCTTGAAAAATTGTGTCATATCTACAATTAAATCCCGCACTACAGGTAAACCTGGCAACGGACGCAATACTATTTTTTCAGGTAAAGTCAGCATATTGGTTAAACACGCCAAACCATTTTTCCCGTTAATATTCATCGCGTCAGACCCACACACGCCCTCGCGGCACGAACGCCTAAAACTCAAAGTTTCATCTAGTTTTTTAAGTTTCATCAACACATCTAGCAACATACGCTCACTGCCATCAAGCTCAACCTCATAGCGTTGCATACGAGGGGCTATATCAGTGTCAGGGTCGTAGCGGTAAACTTCAAAAATACGCTTAGTCATCTTAGTCATAATAGTATCCAATTTTATATTGTATTGTTTTATTTATTATTTTATTTATTATTTTATTTATTATTTTATTTACTATTTTGTTTAGGTAATGTTCAAATAGCACTGATACAAGAAATTTAATAATTAAGAAGTAATTAGTAAAATCACTAAGACAACACACCAATATAAATATTGTAAAAGTTAAAATTTAACATTACCTTTGTTTATTAATTTATTAATTTATTAATTTATTAATTTTTATATGTTTAAAACGTTCTTACTTTAGGCGGTACACTTTCAACCGTTAAGGGTTTCATTTGCACAGGTTTATAATCCAAACGATTGCCATCGCTGTACCATAAAGTATGCTTCATAAACTCAACATCATTACGGCCTAGAGGAAAGTTCGCATCATCGGCAGCACGCTCATAATCACTAACTGTGTGCGCTCCACGACATTCACGCCGTGCCGCTGCTGAAATCAAAGTCGCTTTGGCCGCTTCAATCAAATTAGCAACCTCTAGGGCTTCTACACGTGCCGTATTAAATACCACTGATTTGTCTCTTAAATGAATATTTTTTACCCGTTTATCCAACTCTACAATTTTAGTAATACCTTCGTCCATACTGGCTTGCGTACGGTATACTCCTGCATGTAGCTGCATAGTGCTACGAATATCATTTGCAACGTCTTGAGAGTACTCACCCGAAGTAGAATTATTCAAAGCGTTTAAACGCGCTAAAGTAAAATCAGCGGCATCAGCGGGTAATACTTTAAATTCTTTGCCTGCTACTTTATCTTTAGCTAATTCAGCAATTAAATGGTTACCTGCTGCACGTCCAAACACCAGTAAATCTAACAAAGAGTTAGTTCCTAAACGATTAGCACCATGTACTGATACACAAGAACATTCACCCACAGCATACAAACCATTAACTACTTTAGAACCACTGGTCATACCTTGGTTATCAATACTAGGAATGACCACTTGACCATTAATATTGGTAGGAATACCACCCATTTGATAGTGAATGGTAGGAACAACAGGAATTGCTTCACGGGCAGCATCAACATTCGCAAAGTTTTTGCCGATTTCATGAACACTGGGCAAACGTTTTAAAATCGTCTCTTCACCAATATGCGTTAAGTCTAATAAGACATAATCACCATTAGGCCCACAACCACGGCCTTCTTTTATCTCTTGATCCATACAACGTGATACAAAATCACGCGGGGCTAAATCCTTTAAAGTAGGGGCATACCGCTCCATAAAACGTTCACCGTGTTTGTTGCGTAAAATAGCGCCTTCGCCACGACACCCTTCTGTCAGCAGTACACCTGCACCGGCTACACCTGTAGGGTGAAACTGCCAAAACTCCATGTCTTCCAGCGGAATACCCGCACGGGCTGCCATGCCTAAACCATCACCTGTATTGATAAACGCATTGGTTGAAGCTGCATAAATACGCCCTGCTCCACCTGTGGCAAACATAGTGTAACGCCCTTGTAAAAGCATTGTTTCACCCGTTTCCATTTCTAAAGCAGTCACACCCAGTACATCACCTTCATTATCACGAACTAAATCTAAAGCCATCCACTCAACAAAAAACTGCGTATTGGCGGCAACATTGCGTTGATATAAAGTATGTAACATTGCATGACCAGTACGGTCTGCTGCTGCACAAGCACGGGGTACAGGCTTTTCACCATAATTTGAACTGTGTCCACCAAAAGGACGTTGATAAATCGTTCCATCAGGGTTACGGTCAAAAGGCATACCCATGTGCTCTAACTCATAGACTACTTTGGGGGCTTCGCGACACATAAATTCAATGGCATCTTGATCACCTAACCAATCAGAACCTTTAATCGTATCATAAAAATGATAGTGCCAGTTATCTTCGGCCATATTGCCTAAGCTAGCACCAATACCACCTTGTGCTGCAACAGTATGGCTACGAGTCGGAAATACTTTACTGACTACGGCTACGCTATAACCTGCATTAGCCAGTTGTAGAGAAGCGCGCATACCCGCACCGCCCGCACCTACAATGACTACATCAAATCGACGGACAGGCATTTTTGGTTTTTGAATATTTAAAGTAGCATCCATTACAGCATCCTTATATTATTTATGTATTTTTTTAGCTATTATTAGTAGTAATGTGTTAATAATGTATAGTCATTACATTTAAAAATGAGATTTTTTATTAGCTAACAGCATTGAATGTGTTCGCTTAGTAAGAACTTAAAACTATAAAATAAAGTGTTAAAACTATATGTTAAAACTATATTAATAATGTATTAATAAACATTTCAAGTTAAGCTACAGACGCCATAACACACGCATTGCGTATAATAAACAAGCGAGCACCCACGTAATAGTTAGTATATGTAGCATTAAACGTATACCTACATGTTTAACATAGTCCATCCAAATGTCGCGCATTCCAACCCACGCGTGCCATGCCAAAGCGACAAAAGTGAACATTGCCAGTCCTTGCATTAAGGGATAGGCCATTAAACCAGCCCACCAATTAAAACCCACATTTGGGCTTATCAATGCACTCATTAAAATAATTAGAAAAAATACAACCATAATAACTGCTGTAATACGCTGCATTAACCAATCACGCATACCATAACCAGCTCCTACAACAATACGCTTAGTACCAACACCTTCTTTATTTTTAATATATGCATTGCTCATTGGTGGACTCCTGTAAGTAATAAACTACCAAACAACTTAAACGCTAACAATACAGTAAACACTAGGCTTGCAAAGAACACACATTGCGCACTTATTTTTGACGCTTCTTTAGTCATACCAATGTGTAAATCCATGATTAAATGACGTATACCCGCACATAAATGGTGAAAAAATGCCCAACCAATACCTAAAAAAATTAATTTAACATACCACGCTGAACATATACTGGCTAAATTATCATAACTAGATTCAGAAGTTAATGAACCATCTAGTAACCACACCATACATGGCAACAGAGCCGCCATAATG
Source organism: Pseudomonadota bacterium (assembly GCA_041170585.1). GTDB lineage: Bacteria > Pseudomonadota > Gammaproteobacteria > Burkholderiales > Burkholderiaceae_C > JBDLSY01. Next base: position 5,797 of record JBEDNN010000007.1, read on the forward strand.
AAGCCACTAATGCGATGCAAAATTGAAACCAGTCCGGCTAATGGCAAGCGGTACTGCGGTAAATCAACAATAGCATTAATGTTACGAAACTCACGTTGCCTACTGGATTGAGCATTAGAATCAGGGGGGGGGTTGGTGTTGGAATTAGCCATAAATCTATATCCTTAGATTAAAAACAATAAAAATAAGTGAATTACTTTTTTCATATAAACGCTATTTTGCACTATTTAATACGAATCAACAAATTAAATTGGCATAAACACATATAAAATAATAATAAAAATTATTATAAGAATAATAATAAAAACGATAAGAATAAATAAAACTCTATTAAAAAAGAGTCATACTTAAAAATCATACTTTAGAAAATAACGTTATTTTAAAAGAATCTAACATCAAACTTAGCCATATAATCAAACCTATGTGGCTGTTTTTTAGAAAAATATCTAGGCATAGTGTGCGAAATGAAAGCGAGTCACTCGCCATATTACGCTTTGCCTGAAACAAGCAGTATAACAACCTAGCACTGTAAATAATACTAATAAAAAAACCTACCCATACAATCAATCCTACTTTATTTATAAATAATACAACGGACAATAACCCATAAAAAAACAATTTAAATAAAACTGCCCCTAAAGCATCGTAACGGCCTAAAAAAATAGCTGATGTATTGATACCCAGCTTTAAATCATCAGGCTTATCAGACATTGCGTATAACGTGTCATAAGATAAAACCCAAAAAAAGTTTGCTAAAAATAAATATACTATATCAAAAGGCAGTTTATTTTCTATAGCCGCATACGCTATTGGAATACCAAAACCAAAAGCAAGCCCTAAAATAGCTTGTGGTATCGCAAAAAATCGCTTAAAAAAAGGATACGCCGCTGCAATCAGTGCCGCAGGAATACACAATAAAATAGCTAATTTATTTAAATACAATAAAGCCAAACTGCCAGCGGTTAATACACATAGAGTGGCAACAAATAAAGCTTCACGCACACTGATTGCACCTGTTGCTAACACACGTTGAGACGTTCGTTGAACATGGGTATCAAAATTTCTATCCGCTATGTCATTAACTGCACAACCCGCACTACGCATTAAAATAGTACCTAGTAAAAATACACTAAACAACTCAATAAAAGCGGGGCTATCAATAGACAATTTAAAGTGTGAAGCTGCTAACCATAAAGCCCATAAAGTAGGCCATAACAGCAGTAAAATACCAATGGGCTTGTCTAAACGAATCAATTTTAAATACAAACTAAGTTTAGTCATATACTTATTTAATCAAATTATGGTTTACAGACTAAGGGTTTATTTGACTTTCAACTGTGCACGCAATTGATTAAATAACATCACACAGGCTACTAATACCGTGCCTGATACAACTCCTAATAAAGCGTCAAAACCAATTTGAGCTAAAGATTTAAACCAACCTAGTTGTGTGGTAAACGCATCAACATAATGGTATAAACCCGTAAATCCATGCATTAAAATACCCCCACCTACCATAAACATAGCGGCAGTGCCTACCACACTTAAAGTCTTCATCAATTTAGGGGCAAACCATAAAAGAGTACGCCCTAAATTATTCATTATGACTGAAGGTTGGCGTAATAAATAAAATCCAAAATCATCTAACTTTACAATTGCGGCTACTAATCCGTATACCCCTACTGTCATTATTATCGAAATAGCCGCGACTACACTGGCTTGTTTAGAAAAACTAGCGGTGCTTACTGTTCCTAAAGCAATGACAATGATTTCAGCCGATAAAATAAAATCTGTACGAATAGCACCTTTTATTTTATCTTTTTCTAAAGCCAGCCAGTCTGTATCAGCATTTGCAACGGCAGCATGAATACGGCCTTGGTGGTCTTTATCGTGATGGAATACATTATGTACTATTTTTTCCATACCCTCAAAACACAAATATGCACCACCTAGCATTAACAATGGTGTAATCAGTGTGGGTAGAAAAAAACTAATGGCTAAAGCGGCAGGTACTAAAATTAATTTATTAAAAGCTGAACCTTTTGCAACTGCCCATACAACAGGCAGTTCTCGGTCAGCACTCACACCGGCAACCTGTTGAGCGTTTAAAGCTAAGTCATCACCCAATACGCCTGCAGTTTTTTTAGCGGCGACTTTAGTCATCACGGCGACATCATCAAGAATGGTTGCAATGTCATCAATCAGTGCAAGTAAGCTAGTTGCCATAGTATTTTTTGTATATTGTGTGTATCGTTAAAAAATTTATATTTTAGAGACTATATTTTTAAGTAGCAATCAATCAATCAATAAATCAATAATAGCAATATATATCATACAATAATACAAAAATAGGGTGCAAAATTAAATTTGATTGACAGTGCAATTAACTAACTTAATCTATAATAACAGTCTGTACTGTGTTCAAGTATAAATTAGCGTATAAAAATAAATATTATACGTGCCAAGGAAGGGGGTGATGTTATGCCAAGTATCAAATTAAAAGAAAATGAACCATTTGAAGTTGCAATTCGTCGTTTTAAACGCACGATTGAGAAAATTGGTCTATTAACAGAGTTGCGTGCGCGTGAGTTCTATGAAAAGCCAACGACAGAGCGTAAACGTTTGAAGGCTGCCGCTGAAAAGCGTCAATATAAACGCGTTCGTAGTCAGCAATTGCCCGTCAAAAAATATTAATACTTTAATGTTTGGATATTTCTAATATCTAGCGACTTTAATATTGATTTTTTTTAACTAAAAATACCGACTCTATTTATTTTAATAAAGTCGGTATTTTTTATTCAAGTTAAATATCATACACTTTGATTGATTTGGGATCTATTTGATTTAAACTGTTCCACAAACGAAAAAAACTGACCTGCTTCAATTGCATCACGCATTTCCTGCATCAGGGTTTGATAATATGCTAAATTGTGTATCGTATTTAAGCGTGCTCCTAAAATTTCGTTACTACGCAATAAATGGTGTAAGTAAGCCCTAGAAAAGTTTGCGCAACAATAACAATTACAGCTGGCATCTAAGGGTTGAGTATCCATTTTATATTTAGCATTACGAATTTTTATATCGCCAAATCGGGTAAATAACCAGCCGTTACGTGCATTTCTTGTGGGCATCACACAATCAAACATATCAATACCGTTTGATACTGCATCAACTAAATTTTCTGGTGTACCAACGCCCATTAGATAATGAGGTTTATTGGGGGGTAGTTTAGACCCAATATGCGATAGTACACGCATCATCTCTTCTTTAGGTTCACCTACTGATAAACCACCGATAGCAATACCGTGAAAGGGTAACTCATTCAAACCGGCTAAACTTTCATCACGTAAATCAGTAAACATACCGCCTTGGACTATTCCAAAAATAGCATTGGTATTTTTATTGTCTGGACGATTAAATTCATCAATACTACGCTTTGCCCAACGCAATGATAACTGCATACTTTGCTTGGCTTCATCGTATGTCGTTAAACGACCATTATGTTTATAAGGTGTGCATTCATCAAACTGCATCACAATATTACTGTTTAATACCCGCTGAATTTGCATTGAAATTTCTGGAGATAAAAATAGTTTATCACCATTAATAGGGGATCTAAACGTAACGCCATCTTCAGTTATTTTACGCATTGCTCCCAATGAAAATACTTGAAATCCACCACTGTCGGTCAAAATCGGTTTATTCCAGCCCATAAACTTATGTAATCCACCGTGGGCTGCGACCACCTCTAAACCAGGACGAAGCCATAAATGAAAAGTATTACCCAAAATAATTTGAGCACCGATTTCATTCAGTTCAAGTGGACTCATCGCCTTCACCGTACCGTAAGTGCCTACTGGCATAAAAACGGGTGTCTGTACAGACCCATGATTCAAAGTAATGACTCCTCGTCTAGCATGGCCATCTGTTTTAAGTAATTTAAACTCTAAATGATCAACTTGATCAACTAAATTTTTAATACAATTAATTGGTGTTTGACGGTTTAGAGCATTGTTTTGATTCATAAAACTATTGTTATTTGTAAAAATATATTTTTAAAACTATTTTTATTTATAAAACTACATCTTAGTTTGGTTATATTTATATAAATAATGGCTCACAGAAAAAGCCCTGACAACAGGGCTTTTTTTAAGGTTAATTTTATTTAATAAAATTTTAAGCGACTAAAGGTAAGTCATCATAATGTTTAAGGGGTTCACTGCGGTGGTCACGCAATTGCTCTTTGTGTTTTAAAATCACACGGTCTAATTTTAAGCATACAGCATCAATGGCTGCATACATATTAGCGGCTTCAGCTTCACAATGTACATCTTTATTAGGCATATGAACAGTTACATCAACTGTATGAGCCAAGCGTTCAACTCGCATATTAACCGAAACGCGTTGCATTTGGTCAAAGTGCCTCACTGCTTTACCTAAGTGTTCATGCACATGGTCATGCAAGGCTTGAGTAACTTCTAAATGGTGACCGTGAATTGTAATTCTGCTAGGCATAAGATAACTCCCAATTAAAATATAACATATCTAAAATATAACATTCTAAGAAAATAGCCTTAAAAGCTACTATAAAAATCTAATAGCTTATAACGGCTTATAACGGCTTATAACGAATTAATTAATAACAACCTAACTAACCAATAACTTAAATTTTTAAGAAAGACTGTTGAAAGACTGTTTTATCTTTTTAACAGATTTTTTAGAAATATTTTATTGCACTGCAATATATTTATTATTTTGGTAATGTTAAATTTTAACTTTTACAGTATTTATGTTGGTATATTGTCTTGTTGATTTTACTAATTATTTCTTAATTATTAAATTTCTTTTATCAGTGATATTTTAACATTACCATTATTTTAAATTGAGAGTCAAGGCTTAAATGAAATACCTTTAAAAATGTTAAAACTTTAAAAATTTAAATATTACGATTAAAATCATAAAAACTTATATATATTTATATAAGCAATATAAATGTTAATACTGTACGCTAAAATACTGCTATTTTATTTAGCATTATTTAGCATAATTTAGCATTATCCTTAATTAATTTACTCAACATTTATTTAATCTGTTTAATTTATGAACTGTATAAAATCTGCCATTTGTAGCATAATTGTTTTAGCTAGTAATATTTTATTTCTAAACACTGTGGTCGCACAGGATATTAAAGGCAATGTTATTGCAGGCAAATCTAAAAACTCATTGTGTATTGGTTGTCATGGTATTGAAGGCTATCGCACTTCATTTCCAGCACTGTACACTGTACCTATGATTGCAGGACAAAACAGTAAGTATATTGAAAATGCCCTAAAAGCCTATAAAAGTGGTGAGCGTACACACCCAACTATGCGTTCAATTGCAACTAGTTTAACTGAACAAGACATGGTCGATTTAGCCGCTTATTATGCTGCCTTTAAACCTGCGACTTTTAAGAATGTATCCTCTAAGCCTGATTTAGAAATTGCGATAACGGCTTTAAAAAACAATAATTGTGCTTCTTGTCATGGTGCAGATTATGCAAAATCAATTGATGGCAGTATTCCCAGCTTGGCAGGCCAACACGCTGACTATTTGGTGCAAGCTTTAAAACAATACCGTGCGGGTGACAACAAAAAAGCTATTTTGTCACGTAACCACCCACTTATGACAGGCACAGCAAAAAAACTAAGTCTTGCTGATATTAATCATATTGCACTTCATTTATCAAAACTTCCTAATGGACATTTATCTATTCCTGAAGCAAAAAAAGGAATAACTCCTGAATAAATTTAAATATGTTTACATTTACTTAATCACTTACTTACTTAGTTTATTTAATTTGTTTATTTAATTTGTTTAATTGGTAATGTTAAATTTTAACTTTTACAGTATTTATGTTGGTATATTGTCTTGTTGATTTTACTAATTATTTCTTAATTATTAAATTTCTTTTATCAGTGATATTTTAACATTACCGTTTAATTTAATAAATACCTCAACTCAACACATTTTAACGAATAATTTTAGTATTTTTTATTTTGATTAACACCGACTCATTCATAGCCAACCGCAGAAAATTATTGTCAGCTAGCCTGTCTATCACTACCTTACAACTATTATTAAATGCGGGAATAATTCCAACAGCCCTAGCAAACAGTAATTTTGAAAGCTACTCTTTGCCTGTTGCCTTTACCGCAAATACTGTGAAAAAAGCGTTAAGTGCTTTAAAAATACCTACACCATCCACAAGCCATCAAATTATTTTAACAGCGCCTGATATTGCTGAAAATGGTGCATCAGTCTCTATAGGCGTTATCAGTGAGTTACCCAATACGACTGATATTTATATATTGGTTGCGAAAAATCCAAACCCTTTAGCTGCGAGTATTTTTATCCCCAGCGGCATAGTACCCGAGATAAAACTGTATATTCGTATGAATGAAACCAGCCCTATTCACGTTGTTGTTAAATCAAATGATACATTTTATGCCGCTATTCATACTGTTCAAGTCACTGTCGGGGGCTGTGCTGGATAAGTGTATTTTTGGTCTTCGTTGAGCCTGCCGAAATAAGCCCGTAATGTATGTAAGGGTGAAAAATCTTTCACCCCAACACGTTGAACGCTACAATAAGCAAGAACCGTAACATTGTATTAATGCTGAAATACCTCAATGCTTTGATGCTTTATTTTCTTATATTTTTTATTATCAACAATTATCAATCACTATGACTATCAAAACTATGAGAAAACCATTAATTTTAGGTAATTGGAAAATGCACGGCAGCTACGATGCCAACTCCGAACTGATTAATGCCGTTCTAACGGGTATCAAAACGGCTAAAACCGCTGCCTTGACTGATGTTGGAATCTGCGTACCACATGTTTATTTATCACATACCGAAGATTTATGCTTTAGCCAACCTTTATTTTATGGTGCGCAAGACTGCTCGGCTTTTGCCCAAGGGGCTTATACAGGTGATATTTCAGCAGCAATGCTCACGGAATTTGGTGTAAATTATGTATTGGTGGGCCATTCAGAACGCCGTTTATATCAACAGGAAACTTCAAATACTGTCGCATTAAAGGCTAAACAAGTATTGTTATCTAATATCACGCCCGTTATCTGTGTAGGTGAAACATTAGCACAACGTGAAGCCAATACAACATTAGCCGTATTAACTGAGCAATTACAAGCCGTTTTAAGTGTATTGGGTTCAGATTCTATTGAAAAATGTGTCATTGCTTATGAACCTGTATGGGCAATCGGAACAGGTAAAACCGCTACACCCGAACAAGCTCAAGCTGTGCATGCCTTTTTACGCAACTGGCTCAATGAAAACCATGTGAATGGGTCGGTCGTGCGTTTGTTGTATGGTGGTAGCATGAAACCAGACAATGCGGCCAGTTTATTAGCACAACCCGACATTGATGGTGGCTTAATTGGTGGTGCAGCATTAAAAGCTGCTGATTTTTTATCTATTGTTGCAGCAGCTAGTGCAACTTATAAAATAGAATAATAAAATAAAAAATATAGAGTGGTAATAAATAATAAAACAAAATAATAAAACAAAATAATAAATAATAAATAATAAAATTTACTATTTAAAATAGCCCGTTTTAAATGATTCAATGCCCAGCTTAACGCCCGTACTACTGACCGAAAAATCTACACAAAAACTGCCTCGGCCATTACTATTGTTTATGCTAATAGCCTATGTATTGTGTGGCATCATAGGTAAAACGCCTTGGCGTGGTGAAGACGCGATTGCTTTTGGAATGGCACTTTCTTTTTCACAACACATGGGTGTTGATTCATTACAAATGGTAGCCAATGCAGAAGTAGCCCAGTATGGCCCTATATGGTTTGCGTTGTTAGGTATATGTATTCGTTTTTTACCTTTTTTACCCGCCCCAATTGCAGCAGCCATTCCTGTGATTGCTTCTTTACTATTGGCAGTATATGCTTTGTGGCAAGCTACTTTTTATCTTGCTAAAACATCAGCCGCTCAACCGCTTAATCTAGCCTTAGGGGGGCAGCCACAACCCGTTGCTTATGCAAGAGCCGTGGCAGACGGCGCAGTTTTACTATTATTAGCTACCCTAGGTATTGCCCTGCCCTTACACGAAATGACTGCTTTGTCGTTTCAATTTACAGTATTGTCTACTGTATTAGTAGGCTTAAGCCTAAGTTTACACCGTGAATATAAACCTATCGCTTACACTGTAATATCAGTATCTTTAATTATGTTGGGTGCAAGTATAGGTTTACACTCAACAATTAATGTATGTGTATGGTTATTATTATTAATGCAGCTACCTGCTTGGCGATTTTTGTATAAAGCATTGCCTATACTATTGCTATCAGCAGTATTAGGCGTACTACTGCCATTTTTTTGGGCGTATTGTTTAAACCAAACCCACTACATTGATGCACTATGGGCCTGGAATTTAGGTCAATTTGGTTGGATAAGTTATGACCGTTTAAAGTGGATGTTAAGTAATATATGGTTTATCACTTGGCCTGCCTTGCCCTTTGCTTTGGTAGCATTATGGCGATGGCGTAAGCATTGGCACACTGCCCACATCGGTTTAGGCTTAAGTTTTATCAGTGTTATGTTATGCAGTTTATTGACACATACACACATTACTCAAGCCCACTTAATGGCAGTTGTACCAGGGGCTTTAGTTTTAGCTGCTTTTTTATTGCCTGCATTGCCCCGAATATGGATGAATGCTATTGACTGGTTCGGTATTATGGCTTTGAGTTTTTCAATCGCTTTATGTTGGCTGATGTGGGTTGCTATGACATTTGGCTGGCCTGCTGATTTGTCTCGCAATATAATGCGGCTTGCCCCTGATTTAAACACAAATATCCGTTGGTTTAATGTATTAGTCGCTAGCTTGGCGACGTTATTATGGCTATTTGTAGTTCGTTGGCGGGCATTGTCTGCCAAAACTGTTATTTGGCGTGCAGCGGTCATTTGGAGTGCAGGGTCTTTAACTGTTTGGGTCTTAATCGGTACTTTGTTTATGCCTTGGTTAAACCATGTAAAAACGTATAAACCCGTTGCACTGGCACTGAAAACAGCCTTTGATAGTCCTATTAAAGATATGCCTAAACCTTCTAATTTAATCGTTGATTTAAATTCAACTATCATCAATAATAACGATGAATTAGCAGACATAGTCAGTTTTAACCGACTGATTAGCCCCATTTATTTACCGTTTTGGTTAATAAAACCGCCTATCAACCAAACTACTGAAACAATACAGCCAGCGTGTATTAGTTTATTAAAAGTGGGTTTGGCACAACGGGCTATTTTGGCATATTTTAGTAACTTAAATTTTGAGCCACAATCTTTTCTAAATACGCATCAGATTAACTCGCAATCCGAACAAGCCCCTTTGAATATACCACCTACGGTAGCCTGTAATTGGATTTTAGAATACACCTCTTTAAATGATTTATTTCCAATTAAACCAACGCCATACTTAAACGAAAACTCACAAGCCCCTAAAGGCCACTGGGTGTTGCGTTGGGAAGGACGACGCTTTATTGAAAAAGATGAACGGTTTAGATTGTATCAACGAATACAAACAACAAAATTTGGTAATGTTCAAATAGCACTGATACAAGAAATTTAATAATTAAGAAGTAACCAGCAAAATTAACAGGCTACTGCACCAGTATAAATATTATAAAAGTTAAAATTTAACATTACCCAAAATTTTAATAGTTACATAAGTTAATGATGCGGTGGGTCAGGTACATAGTTATTATTTGGAAATGCATTAGGCAGAGCTTGTTGTGCGTGCGTTTCTGGTGTCCAACGCAATACACCATGTGCGACTAAATTATCAATAGTATCATAACGAATTGTTATTAATTCATTCGGTGTATGGCTGTCTCGTTTAAATGAAGCAACGGTCGATTGACTGACTTCGCGTTCTCCGTGTTGAGTACCTAGTTTTTGTGTATGTGCTGAACTAATTTCAGCACGTAATGTGTTGCCTTTCAGTATTAATGGTTTCTTTTGAGCATTTGATATTACCAAGGGTGTATCTGGTAATTGATACTGTTCGGGGAAAACGGCTATACCAATCATACCAATATTGTTGGGACGACCTGTATTTGCAGCATAGCTATCTTTAGGGTGAGCAAATTTAAATGCCGCAATTTCAGACTTGCTTTTACGCCAACCTGTAATACTGTAATGCTTATTAGGTGACAACACATAACCCCGCTGTAAAACATGGGCATCTTCGCCTGTAACAACATTAACGCCATCAATAGAGACTGTTGTTAAGACTTTACGGTCTTTAAGGCGACTGCTTAAATTAAGGGCATAAGCCGTATTAGGCGTACCAGCAACCCAATATTCTCCTTTAAAAAAATAAACAGGCAAAGGTTTATTTTGCTGCCTATCAATAATATTTACTTGAACTTGATTGCCTAAAGAGTCTAAAATTTGCGTATGCTCACTGGGTGCATACATTGATTGTGTATATGAGTATGGTAAATGTTTAGGTTGATACTCCAAAGCGTGTATGTGTGTATTAATCACCATACTTGCCGCCAGTAGTAAAATACTCACTTTCATTCTATGATGAATATTAGTAGATACAAATACATTGGGTTTTTTAGTTAATTGCATAAAAATCCTAAGAGTAAAATAGTAATATAGGTATATGTTTATTTAATTTATTTAATTTATTTAATTTCATAAATATTTTTTAAAGTTTAAAACTATTGTTAATATACTATTTATTGTTAAACTTATGCGGTTTTATACAGCCCGTTCTTGTATTAATATGTGTCGTTAAATACGCTTAATTGACTATTATTTTGACTATTATTAATAGTATAGTTATTTTTTATTGTTATTTTTTATTGTTATTTTTTATAAAAGGTTTATTGATTATGAAAGTTAGTTTTCTTGATTTTGAATCGCCAGTCGCTGAATTAGATCAACAAATTGACGGTTTGCGTACAGTGAATGATTCAGTATCCACTGATTTAAGTGATGAAATTAAAAAATTAAATGCTAAAAGTGATGAATTACTAAAAGATATTTACGCACATTTAACACCATGGCAAATTAGTAAAGTATCGCGTCACCCACAAAGACCGTACACTATGGACTATGTCCATAATCTATTTACTGATTTTCAGGAATTACATGGTGACCGTGCTTTTGCCGATGATTTATCAATGGTGGGTGGTTTAGCACGGTTTAACGGTCAATCTTGTATGGTAATAGGGCATCAAAAAGGCCGAGACACTAAAGAACGTGCCTTGCGTAACTTTGGTATGACTAAACCAGAAGGTTACCGTAAAGCATTGCGATTAATGAAGTTAGCCGATAAATTTAAACTGCCTATTTTTACTTTTGTAGATACCCCAGGGGCATACCCAGGTATTGATGCAGAAGAACGCGGACAAAGTGAAGCGATTGGACACAATTTATATGTGATGTCGCAGTTAAATGTACCTATTATTAGCACAATTATTGGTGAGGGTGGTTCAGGTGGAGCTTTAGCTATTGCAGTCTGTGATCGTTTATTAATGCTGCAACACTCAACTTATTCAGTTATTTCCCCCGAGGGCTGTGCCAGTATTTTATGGAAGAGTGCTGCCCGTGCCAACGATGCAGCCGAGGCATTAGGCTTAACTGCACAAAAATTAAAAACTTTAGGATTAGTGGATAAAATAGTCAGTGAGCCGCTTGGGGGTGCACACCGCCATCCAGATCTTATGTTTAAACAATTGGGCAAAACGTTACAAGATGTTTTAACTGATTTACAACAATTATCACCCGATGAATTATGTAAGCAACGCCATGACCGTTTAATGGCGTATGGTAAATTTAAAGTCATTTAGCCTTTTACTAATTTAATACTGATTTATTATTTAAACTGATTTATTATTTAATCTACTATTTAATCTACTATTTAACATTGAATCCTTTACTGTTACCATTGCCTTTTTTAAAAGACTTACAAGCCCCTATAGCGGTGGCTTGCTCTGGGGGTTTGGACTCTATTGCCTTGCTACACGCAATTTGTACAGTAACAAAGCAATATTTACTGACTAAGCATATAGTTAATCATCAGCCTCAAATTTGGGCTTTATACATTGACCACGGAATACACCCTGATTCAACCAGTTGGGGCAACCTTGTACGTGATACTGCCATAAGTTTAAATGCACAATTTGATGTAATCTGTGTTCAAGGTTTGTTTAGCAATATGCCTAATTTAGAAAATGCTGCCCGTAATGCCCGTCATCATGCTTTAGAACAGTTGTGTAAACAACATGGTATTGCAACATTATTATTTGCACACCATGCAAACGACCAAGCTGAAACTGTTTTATTAAATTTATGCCGTGGTACAGGCTTAAACGGCATCGGTATGCCAGCAATGCGACACGTTAATGGTATTTTATGGCTACGCCCATGGCTATCAGTGACACGCAAAGATATATTAAATTATGCGGTAGAGCATCATTTAAAATGGATAGAAGATTCCTCTAATACCGATGAATCTTTGCGACGCAATGCTATACGCCATAGTGTATGGCCAGTGCTTGAAGAAGTTGAGCCACGGGCTTTGTCAAGCCTGCTACGGTTTGCACAACTAGCACAAGAATATGCCAATACTGAATATGCACTGGCAATTAATGGCTTAAAACCCTATTTTTTAAAGTCATCTATATCTTCTCAAGAACAAGGAATAGACTGGTTAGCTGCGAGTCATGGGCACGATTTAGCCATACAAGCAAGCTTTTTACGTGCTTGGTTAGCGTATTTAACGTGTAAACCAGCCAGTAAAGCAAGGCTTTATGCCATGATTCAACAACTCAATGCTAAAACGGGTAACAACGTGCGTTGCCAACATGATGGTTGGGAGTTTGGATACCGTTATGGTAAATTGTGGGCAGTTCAAAACCCTTGAATAACAGGGTAATGCGTTCAGTATGTATCTTTTTATTAAAAAATACGGCATTGCTACTTTAATATGGTTAAGTCGTATATTTATAATATTTTCTTAGCAAAAATAAGGCTTATTTTAGATAAAAAATACAAAAACTATTTTTAAGTAGCAATACC
>JBEDNN010000008.1:0-15739 GCA_041170585.1 Pseudomonadota bacterium
TCAAAGTCCGATACTATGCACGAATTAGTGACTAGACTGTTTATTATTAAATATAATCATTCAGTATAAAGTATTGACATAAAAATCTACCATTATCAAAGTTCTATTTGTACCACTACCGAATATTGTAAAATTATCGTTATAAAATCGTAAATCTATTTATCTAATCTATCTAATTTATTTACTTATTTACTTATTTACTTAATTTACTTATTTACTTAATTTACTTAATTTATTCAATTCATTTAATAAATAATTTATTAAAAATATTATAAACTTGTTATGTTATCAATATCACCATATAAATTATTAGGTTTAAATACGCATCAACAATACATCGCTCATACTGTAGCGCGGTATATTTTGTTAATTGCTTTTGCTTTAGTCAGTTTATTTTTTATATTTGATATTTTGTCTGAATCAAGTGAGATTGGTAACGGAAAATATAGCCTACGCCTAGTTATTTTATTTTCTGCCTTAAAAATGCCAGCTCAATTGTACGATGTCATGCCCATTGCAGTGGTTGCTGGTGGTGTCGTTGGATTGGCTACTTTGGCAAACAGTTCAGAAATAACTGTACTTAGAGCCTCTAGTATGACGCCTAAACAGTTGCTGCGTATTTTATTTTTAACTGGAATTCCGTTTGTATTATTAACCGTATTTATTGGTGAATGGTTACAACCTTTTGCTAGTGTTCAAGCTGATAACCTTCGAGCTAAAGCATTGGGATACCGTGTTAATAGCCATTTAAAAACAGGGTTATGGTTGCGGGACATATTACCCAACGGTGAAATACGCTTTTTAAACATACCTAATATTGATGGTGATGGTAATATTCCGCAAATGTGGCTATATCATTTTGATATAGCAATGCACTTAATTCAACGCAGTCAAGCTTTAAAAGGTGTATTTTTAACCAAAGAATCAGATATAGGAAATATTAAGAAAATTTTAAGTACTTCAAATTCAAACACTCCAAATTTAAATATACCAAATTTAAACATTTCAAATGTTATATCTTCAAATGTTATATCTTCTAATAAGCAATTTAGTAAGCAATCTTTTTGGTTATTTAATTTAATTAATACTGAATATTATCACCCACAAACTGCACAACAGTTATCATTTAATAAGCAATTAAGTTGGCGATGGTACACTAATTTAAATACCCAATCTTTAGTTGGGTTACAAAAAAACCCAGATAGAGTGGGCGTAGCCGACTTATTAAATACTGTTTTATTTCAAATGAATAATGATTTAGATTCACGAAAGTCATTGTCTATTTTATTAAGACGCAGTATATATCCACTGGCTTTATGGGTTATGCTGATGATTTCATTTCCATTTGCTTATTTACGAGCCAGAGATGGTGCAATTGCCGCCCGTATTTTTGCAGGTGTTTTATTGGGTATGTCATTTCATGCAGGCAATCGTTTATTCGAATTTATGTCTTTGGCACAAGGTTGGCCGGTATGGCTGACTGCACAGCTCCCTTTATGGTTAGGCGTAGCGACTGCATTCACATTATTTTGGCGGTTTCACCGTTTACATTAATTACGTTTACATTAATTAAATAACAGCGGGTGTCTTTTGATGCCAATCTGTTGCAGATTGATAGGCATGAGCAATACCCAGTAAACGAGACTCATCAAAATAATTACTAATTAATTGTAAGCCAATAGGTCGATTTTGACGAATACCGCCCATACCACATGGCACACTCATACTAGGTAAGCCCGCTAAATTAACGCCTAAGTTGAAGATGTCGGCTAAATATTCGCTCATAGGGTCCTGCTGGCCTTTGCCTAAATCCCAAGCAACCGTTGGTGCGACAGGCCCTGCAATAACATCACATTGCTCAAAAGCAGCTTTAAAATCTTGTGCAATTAAATGACGAATACGTTGTGCTTTGACATAATATTCTTCATAAGATTCTGAAGACAATACATAAGCCCCTGTTAAAATACGGCGTTTGACTTCTTCACCAAAACCTTGAGCGCGTGATTGGCTATACATACTATCTAAATCGGTAAAATCTGTATTGGCCGCACGAAACCCGTAGCGCACACCATCAAAGCGGCTTAAATTGCTACTGGCTTCAGCAGGTGCAATTACATAATAAGCAGGGATAGACAAACTAGTTCGTGGCAATGATATTTTTACACGAACTGCCCCTAATTGTTCCAGTTGTGTAATAGCGTGTTCTACTGCACTGCGTACATCAGGTGCAACGCCATCAGTAAAATACTCCATAGGAACACCAACACGTATGTTTTTTAAGCCTTGCTTAACTGTTGAGTAACGTTCTAATTCAAGAATATAGTCTTCTATAGGGCGTTCAATACTAGTAGAATCTTTGTTATCAAAACCACTCATCGCGCTTAATACTAAAGCACAGTCTTTTGCTGTCCTCGCTAAAACACCCGCTTGGTCTAAGCTGGACGCATAAGCAATCATACCGTAGCGGCTTGAACGGCCGTAAGTGGGTTTAATTCCTGTTATTCCGCAAAAAGATGCAGGCTGACGAATACTGCCCCCCGTATCTGTACCTGTAGCCACAGGAATAATACCGCTGGCGACTGCTGCTGCACTGCCACCACTGCTACCTCCAGAAACTGCATTAATGTCCCAAGGATTTTTTACTGACCCAAATACGCTGGTTTCGTTAGAGCTACCCATAGCAAATTCATCACAATTTAGCTTGCCAATATTAACCATTCCCGCCATTTTTAGTTGTGCAACAACGGTTGCATCAAAAGGCGATTGGTAATTATGTAGCATTTTGCTGCAAGCGGTAGTTGCCCAGCCTTGTGTTACAAAGACATCTTTATGGGCAACAGGAATACCTAATAAAGGGGCATTGGTATGCCCATCACCAGCGGCTAAACGCACATCAGCAGCAGCCGCTTGTATGAGTGTTTGTTCAATTTGAATATCTACATAAGCATTAGTACCTTTGCCTTGAGTATGTAATTGTGCAGCGGTCAAAGCCATTGTTGCCAATTCAGTCGCACTGATTTTTTTAGTATCTAACGCCTGACGAATTTCTGAAATAGTATTAAAGTTCATAGCTTACTTATACTTAATGTATGTTTAATGTTTTTAATATTTTTAATATTTTTAATATTTTTAATCTAAGACCCGTGGGACTAAAAAATAGCCATCTTGTACAACAGGTGCATTCATCATACGTACATCGCGACTCTCTGCCATGTGATTGTGAGCCAATTGTTGGGTAGCGTTTAAATTTAGTACATCTTCCCGCAACTTTAGGACTGTGTCTTGCATAAATGATACAGGGTGAATTAAAGGTGTAACATTTTCCGTATTAACGACTTGCATGGTTTGTATTAATTCTATTAACTTAGATAACCGCGTAGTCATAATGGGTAGCGTTTCAGGTGTTACTGCAATTCGCGTCAATTTAGCTAATTTTTGAATGTGTTCTGGTGTAATTGTCATATTAGTTTTTAATGCAAGTCGTACGTATTAGTCGCCTATAGTAGCATAATTATTTTAAAATATTTTCATAAACAACAGATGACATTAATCACAGATTTCTGTATAAACAAGATTAAAAGAATTTTCTACTTTTTCGGCTTGATACAATTTAGTATTTTTTAAACCTTTAAGCTGAATAATTTGTTTAATCGTTTGTTTGTGTTCTTCAGTGGTTTTTAGACCAAAGTAAATGCCCGTTAAGCAGTTGGGGTCATACTTAAATAAGCGTTGATTATTTTTAATTTTTGTTTTGACTACTCTTACTTCTTGTTCGTATTCCCATTGTTTTGCTTTGAATAAAAATATAAATAAATTATTTATACTTTTTTCATCATATTTTTGAAGTAATATTTTTTTTATTTGTTCTTTTTCTTCATAATATTTACTATCTAAAGAATTAATGTATATTATAGAAAGCTGTACTTTAAAAAACTCATCATTTGCATCTGTTTCAAATTCAAGCATTACACCCTTATGAGAGTTGCCATAATGAGACCACATTAAAGTATTAGATTCACCTTTATTTTTTGTCAAACATAAAATACCAAACTTCTTGTGACCATCATCAAGAATTTCGTTCTTATGATTTTCTATTAGCTTTAAAATGCTCTCTTTTTTACTGATTACTTCAATAACCCCATCAGTTAGATTATCTGCTTGACATTTTTTAATTATTTCATTTATTTTTATAAGGTATTCATCTTTTATTTTTGTAATTCTTTTTTCATAGATTTTTTCATATAGTCTTAAATCACAATCAAAAGGGTCATTAAAGCTTCTCGGGTCGCTAAACCACAGTTGCGAGTTAATTAATCCTGATAAACAGTTTTCATCTACAGCTGAATATTTGTATAGTTTCATAATTTTTAATTGATTATTGTTTGATTATTGTTTAATTGATAAACCTTAAAAGTAAAGTTTAAATCAAGACTTTCTAAAATCTTGCTTATCATTTAATTTTAAAAATCTTGATTTCAACAATTATTTGAACTTAATGGCTTTTGCTTTTTCGGATACATCTTTTAACTGTATTGATTAATTTAATTTAATCAAATTTATAATCAAACTTAATATTAAATTAACATTAAACTAGCTAATATTATTAATATTTATAGTCTAATATTTATTGTTTATCGTTTGTTACTTCAAAAAAACACTAAATTACTATAATTTTTAAGCTGTACCAGGTTGTCCGATATTCAATTAATGCTAATCTTGGCTTTTTATATTTTATAATGTGATAATATTGCCCTAAATAATACCTAAGTATTGTTGTTAAAGCCATCTAAGTATATTTAGTTTATCTACACTTTTGACATTTGTGATTGTCATATATTTTAAGAAAGTTCGCTCATGAAAGGTCTATTTAATTCCTATTTTTCTAATGATTTGGCTATTGATTTAGGCACTGCTAATACATTAATTTATATGCGTGGTAAAGGTATTATTTTAGACGAACCATCAGTTGTTGCAATCAGACAAGAAGGTGGGCCAAATGGTAAAAAAACTATTCAGGCAGTAGGTAGAGAAGCAAAAATGATGTTAGGTAAAGTGCCAGGGAATATTGAAGCCATTCGTCCAATGAAAGATGGTGTCATAGCAGATTTTACTGTTACTGAACAAATGCTTAAGCAATTTATTAAAGCGGTACACCCAGGAAGTATGTTCTCGCCTAGCCCGCGTATTATTATTTGTGTACCTTGTGGTTCAACGCAAGTTGAACGCCGTGCTATTCGTGAATCTGCACTCAATGCAGGTGCAAAGCAAGTTTATCTGATTGAAGAGCCGATGGCAGCAGCTATTGGTGCTGGGTTACCTATTAGTGAAGCAACGGGCAGTATGGTGGTAGATATTGGTGGCGGTACGACTGAAGTCGGCGTCATTTCTTTGGGAGGTATGGTGTATAAAGGCAGTGTACGTGTAGGTGGCGACAAATTTGATGAGGCGATTATCAACTACATTCGCCGCAATTATGGTATGTTAATCGGTGAGCCAACAGCTGAAATGATTAAAAAAACTATTGGCAGTGCTTTTCCAGGCAGTGAAATTAGGGAGATGGAAGTCAAAGGACGTAATATGTCTGAAGGGATTCCGCGTAGCTTTACGATTTCAAGCAACGAAATTTTAGAAGCACTGACTGACCCTTTAAATCAAATTATTGGTTCAGTTAAAACTGCTTTAGAGCAAACGCCGCCTGAACTGGGTGCAGATATTACCGAAAAAGGTATTATGCTAACTGGGGGCGGGGCTTTATTGCGTGATTTAGATCGCTTACTGATGGAAGAAACAGGTTTACCTGTGGTAGTTGCCGAAGATCCATTAACGTGTGTAGTACGCGGTTGTGGTATGGCGCTAGAGCGAATAGATAAAATTGGGTCTATTTTTACGCACGAATAATTTTTAATTAATATCTTTAATAATATAATTAATATCTTTAATAATATTATTATTAATAATTTCTAATTATCTTTAATTATCTTTAATTATCTTTAATTATTTTTTATATTTATTTTTACTTTTTATATCTACATCAATACGTGGCAGCATACAATTAATATTGTCTTTTGCCACATACTCTGCTTACTTTGCTATGGCAACCCCTCTATTTAGGCAAGGCACTAGGCCTAGTGCTAAGATTTTTATATACAGTGTTGTCTGTTTATGCCTTATTGTGATTGATTCGCGGGTTCAATCACTAAGCATAATTAGACAAGCTATAGCAACGGTACTCTACCCTTTTCAACAAACTATGCTTGTCCCTGAAGCCATATTTTATTATGTAACAAATTGGGCTGAAGATAAAAATAAATTGTCTAAACGTGCTGATCTGCTTGCTTGGGAAGCGAATTTGATGGCTAAGCGTTCACAACAATATTTAGCGGTTCAAGCCGAAAACCAACAGCTGCGACAGCTATTGGCGCTGCGTTCTAGACCTGATTTAACAACTATCGCTGCTGATATTTTGTATGAAACCCGTGAACCTACTACAAGAAAATTAATAATTGATCGCGGTAGTATTCATGGTGTTCATCCAGGTATGCCAATTATGGATGCTCAAGGTTTATTAGGTCAAATTACGCGTGTATCGCCTTTAGTTGCTGAAGTAAACTTAATTATAGATAAAGATCAAGCAACGCCAGTACATGCTATTCGTAATGGGCTACGGGCTGTTGCCTATGGGGGTATTGCAGGTGGTTTACTAGAGTTACGTTTCATGGCTGGCAATGCCGATATTAAAGAAGGTGACGAGTTTTATACCAGTGGAATTGATGGGGTATATCCCGCTAATTTAGCTGTAGCGAAAATTTTAAAAATTGATCGCTCAAGTGCTTTTGGGTTTGCGCGTGTTATTTGCCAACCGTTAGCAGGCATTATGCATCACCGCCAAGTTGCAGTGGTTACCAATAAGCCAGACTTACCGACTTTGCCTATTGATTTTGAAATTTTAACTAAAGCAAAAAATACTGCATCTCCCAAAAATATACAGTAAAGTGATACTTAACTAGCATATCGTATACATCTATATATTTACATCTATATTTATTGAATACATTGTTTATTGAATATATTATTTATTGAATAGATTAACCCTAATATTATAATATTAATTAGCTGTATATATTTTTTAGCTTTATATTTTTATATTTTTAGTTTTACACTTTTTATGAAACAAATTAATTATAAACAGTCATTCCACTATAAAAAATCAACTTTAGATTTAAATGCCAATGCTATGCCAGAAACAATTTTAAGGCCAGTCCACATCGTATTTGTTTATTTGACTTTGTTTATTGCCTTAATGCTTAATTTGTTACCTTGGGGTAGTTGGGCATTTATGCCAGATTGGCTTGCTTTAGTGTTACTGTTTTGGGCTGTTCGTGAACCGCATTTAGTTGGTTTTGGTATAGCCTTTGCATTGGGTTTACTAATGGATACCCGAAACGGTATGGTACTTGGTGAATACGCTTTAGTGTATGTGATATTAGCATTTGTAGGGACTACCTTGTCAAAACGTCTGCCTAGTTTTGATTTTTTTTATCAGACCTTGCACATAGTACCTATATTATTGAGTACTCGCTTATTAAGCCTAATTATTCGCTCTGTATTAAACGGTACATTGCCTGATTTAATCGCTTTAGTCAGTCCACTATTGACCGCATTGTTTTGGCCAATACTATTATGGTTATTATTGATGCCGCAACGTACACCTGTTAATGTAGACCTTAACCGTCCTTTATGACTACATTAAGAAATACTGAATTAGAATTAATTGCCTTTCGCTTACGTATCAGCGTAGCGCTTAGCGTAATTGTAGTTGTTTTTGGGTTGTTAGTATTGCGATTGGCATGGCTACAGATTATTCATCACCATGATTATTTGACTCAATCTGAAGACAATCGCACATCAGTGATTCCACTAACACCTAGCCGCGGGCTCATTTTAGATAGAAATGGTGTTGTACTCGCACGTAATTACTCTGCCTATACCTTAGAGATTACACCGAGTAAAGTTAAAAATATTGAAGCAGTGATTGATGATTTATCAACTTTTATTACCATTACGGCTAGGGATCGCAGCCGTTTTAAGAAACTTTCAAAAGATTCACCAAAGCTGTCTTCTTTCCCGATTAGAACACGTTTAGACGATGATGAGGTAGCAAAGTTTACGGCACAACGCTACCGTTTTAAAGGGGTTGAAGTACAGGCACGTTTGTTTAGGCAGTACCCTATGGGAGAGGCTGCCAGTCATTTACTAGGGTACATTGGACGTATTTCTGAAAAAGATGCTTTGCGTATTGAAGCCGATGAAGACATTGCTAGTAATTATTTAGGTACTGAATATATTGGTAAAGATGGCTTAGAAAAACGTTATGAATCCGTATTACATGGTAAAACAGGTTTTGAAACCGTAGAAGTGAGTTCTCACGGCAGTCCCATTCGAACATTATCACAGACGACCTCATTACCAGGTAACAATTTAATTTTATCAATTGATATAGAATTACAAAAGTCTATTGAATCTTGGTATGGTGATAATCGTGGCGCACTGGTAGCACTTGACCCTGCTACGGGTGAGGTGTTGGCAATGGTGAGTAAGCCAAACTATGATCCTAATTTATTTGTTGAAGGCATTGATATTGATAATTGGAAAGCACTCAATGAATCTTTAGACAAGCCGCTTTTAAACCGTCCTTTAGCTGGACTATATCCACCAGGTTCAACGTATAAACCTTTTATGGCATTAGCCGCTTTAACTTTGGGTAAACGTACGCCTGAACAAAGTATTGCTGACCCAGGTTATTTTATGTTAGGAACGCATAGGTTTAGGGACGATAAAGCTGGCGGACACGGTACTGTTAATATGTACCGCAGTATTGTAGATTCTTGTAATACTTATTATTATATTTTGGCCAATGATTTAGGTGTTGATTCCATTCACGATTTTATGAAGCCTTTAGGGTTTGGTCAAATAACAGGGATTGATTTAGACGGTGAGCGGGCGGGTGTATTGCCGTCTACGGAGTGGAAACGCAAGGCATACAAAAATATATCACACCAAAAGTGGTACGCTGGTGAAACAATTTCTATCGGAATTGGTCAAGGCTATAACAGCTTTACTATGTTGCAATTGGCACAAGCTACAGCCACTTTAGCCAATCAAGGCATACAACAATCACCACACTTAGTTGTCGCTACTGAAGATAGTCAAACAAATATTCGTACACCTATTGTATTAAAACCCAAAGTAGATTTTAAATTTAAGCCTGAACACGTAGAAGTAATAAAACGTGCATTGATTGGCGTTAATATTGAAGGAACTTCCTCGGGGGCTTTTCGCAATACACCTTATCAAGCAGCAGGAAAAACAGGGACTGCACAAGCCATAGGGATTAAAAAAGATGCTAGATACAATGCCAGTAAAATTGCTGAACGTTATCGCGACCATGCACTTTATATGGCTTTTGCACCGGCTGATAAACCTACAATTGCATTGGCTATGATTGTTGAAAATGCTGGTTTTGGAGCACAATCTGCAGCGCCTATCGCTAGAAAAATTTTTGATTACTGGTTAATAGGCAAACGTGAAATGCCTATTAGCACTACAAATAATGCTACAAATAATACAGTAAATAATACAGTAAACAGTACTACAAATAATACAATAAATAATATAACAACTGTTCGCAAAATAAATAATAACTCTACGATAATTAGTGATAAAACACAGTCTGTACCCACTGGAATAAAGCCGTGATTAAAAATAATATAATGTACTGGATAAACCAACGTTGGCGTGTGTTAGACAAACCTATGTTGTGGATATTAACAGGTTTAACGTGTATAGGTATGTTGAATATGTGGAGTGCTACATCAGGCAACCCTGATAAATTCTTTGACCAGTTACGCAATTTTTTTTTAGCGTTTATGGTGATGTGGACTTTAGCACATATACCACCGCAGACTTTTATGCGTTTTGCAATTCCTGCTTATTTAATCGGTGTATTACTATTAATTGCAGTGGCTTTATTTGGTGATATTAGTAAAGGCTCTCGGCGTTGGCTTAACCTTGGTATTACAAAAATACAACCGTCAGAAATTTCTAAAATTGCTGTCCCTTTGATGCTGGCATGGTATTTTTCTAAACATGAAAGTATGTTACGTATACGTGATTTTTTTATTGCGGGTATTTTATTGCTTATTCCTTTTTTATTGATTGCACGACAACCTGATTTAGGCACTGCATTGCTAGTGGGTTCGGCTGGATTTTTTATTATTTATTTTGCTGGGCTTAGTTTTAAATTACTGATACCCATTGTTGTCATCGGCGTAGTAGGCATTACTAACTTATACGTGTTTGAAGCCGATATTTGTCAAAAACACATTAAATGGCCGCTGTTACATAACTATCAAAAAGGGCGTGTTTGCACTTTACTAGATCCAACTTTAGACCCATTAGGAAAAGGTTTTCATACGATTCAATCTACGATTGCTATTGGTAGTGGTGGTATCTTTGGCAAAGGATTTATGCGTGGCACACAGGCACAATTAGAGTTTATTCCTGAACGTTCAACTGATTTTGCCTATGCTGTGTTTGCTGAAGAGTGGGGTTTTATTGGCGGACTTACTTTAATTGCTTTATACATTGCTTTATTATTTAGAGGTTTATTGATTGCGACCCATTCACCTACTTTGTTTACTCGCTTGCTATCAGGTAGTCTAACACTCATTATTTTTATTTATGCCACTGTTAATATGGGTATGGTTATTGGCATTTTGCCAGTAGTAGGCGTTCCTATGCCTTTTGTTAGTTACGGAGGAACTGCTTTATTAACGATTGGTGTCGCCTGCGGTATGTTAATGAGTGTGCAGCGTCATCGCAGCCTAGTACAAAATTAGCATAGATAAATTACATTAACCCAAAATATTTTTTAACCACAAAGGCGGTTGATTAATACTGCCAGTGCCGTCGTATGCCAATAAATCGACTCGCATCATCGGTGCTTTTGAAAGTTGTGCAGTATAGGCTGTCGCAGCTCGTAATAGTCGTTTTTGCTTGGTAGGAGTGATGCTATCCGCTGCTGTACCAAACCGTATATTTTTTCGTAAACGCACTTCAAACAGTACCAGTACATTGCCGTGCCATGCCACAATGTCTAGTTCACCAAAGTAATAGCGTACGTTTCGTGCAACAATCACTAGCCCTTGCGATTCTAACCATACACACGCAGCAGATTCAGTTTCATAACCACTGACTCGTGCTAAACGGCCTGTGTTTGATTTATTAGATGAGTTAATATTATTAGGATTATTAATTTTATTAGTCTTAGTAGTCTTAGTAGGATTATTAATCGTTGTATTAGTCATAATTTACTTTGTGATACTCCACTATGCTTTATGATGTTTAAATGACTATTATTGTAAATCCCAATTTAAATTCACACTCTGATTGTAATACTAACGTATCTTTTGCTGCTGCGTCTGTTTTAGCAGAACTTACAAGCGATATGGAAAAACAATCATTGCCTAAAAGTACATTGTATGTATTAGCGACGCCTATTGGTAACCGTGCAGATTTAACTGTTCGGGCTGTGTATGTTTTACATATAGCCGATGTTATTGCTGCTGAAGACACTAGAATTGCAGGGCATTTATTACATAGTCTACAGTTACATAAACCGTTAATGGCTTGTGATGCTCATCGCGAGAGTACCGCTATCGCTAACATTATTGATAGATTATCCAAGGGTGAACGGGTTGTTTTATGTAGTGATGCGGGTACACCTGCAATTAGTGATCCTGGTGCAAGGTTGGTTGCAGCAGTGCGTGCTGCTGGTTATCGCGTGCTGCCTATTCCTGGTGTCAGTAGTTTATCAACAGCGGTGAGTGTGAGTGGTTTAGTCGGTTCAACTGAAGCTGCTTTCACTTTTCATGCTTTTGCACCTAATAAAGGTAAATTGCGGACTGATTTTTATAACACAATATGCCATACCTCTATTCCACAAGTTTGGTTTGAAGCGCCTCACCGTATGGCAGATGCTTTTGAACGTTTAGCAGAATTATCGCCCGAACGGAGCTTGTGTATTGCCCGTGAACTAACTAAGCAGTTTGAAAATATTACCGTAATAGCTTGTTTAGATGCACCCAAATGGTTAGCTGAAAAACCTGAACGGCATAAAGGCGAATTTGTTTTAACACTAAGTGCCTATTTACAAAAAGACTTATGCGATATTGATGTGCAAGCCTTGCGTTTAGCCCAGCAATTATCTACAGAGCTTTCCGCCAGTAAAGCTGCCGCTTTGGCTGCTACTCATTATGGGGCTAATCGTAGCGATATTTATGCTGCTTTACTGGCGACTAAGCAAAAATAAAATCAAAAATAAAATCAAAAATAAAATCAAAAATAAAATAAATAAAATAAATAAAATAAATAAAATAAATAAATTATGGATTATCCTGACCCACACCGCATTAATGTTGATTTACATACCCATACTACGGCTTCTGATGGTACATTAAGTGCAGTAGAAATCATACAACGTGCAGCCAATAACGGTGTGCAATATGTGGCAATTACTGACCATGATGATATTAGTAATCTTGCTTTAGCTAAAGTAGAGGCCGCCCGTATCGGTATTGGCTTTGTAACAGGTGTAGAAATTTCAGTCACATTTTGTGGGCAAACGGTTCATATTGTTGGTTTAGGCATTAATGAACAAAATACACCTTTAACCCAAGGATTGGCCACTGTTTGCCACGGACGTGATACACGGGCACAGCGAATAGATGCAGATTTAGCCGCACATGGTATTCACGCTAGTTTAGCAGGGGCATTAAAATATGTGGGTAATCCTAAGTTAGTCTCACGGACACATTTTGCACGCCATTTTGTAGCATCACGCTATTGTGAAACAATGTCCGAAGTCTTTCAACGTTATTTAACCAAGGGTAAACCAGGTTATGTGTCTCATGAGTGGGCAACTTTATCACAAGCTATTGGTTGGATTCATGGGGCAGGGGGTATTGCCGTCATTGCCCATCCTGGACGGTACCGTTTTAATGCTACGCAACGCTGGGCTTTATTTTCAGAGTTTAAAGATTTAGGTGGGCAAGCCATTGAAGTCATGACAGGCAGCCACACCATTACCCAATACATGGAATATGCCAAATTAGCCGTAGAGTTTGATTTTGCAGCTTCACGTGGCAGTGATTTTCACAGTCCGCACGAAAGTCGCATTGATATAGGGCAATTGCCCGAACTACCGAGTATTTGTGAACCTGTCTGGTCAAAGTACCCACAATTATTAAAACCAGTTACGCAATAAAACTATGCCTATTAATATTAAATATAACCTATCTCATACATCTAACGCATCTAATACATCTCATATACCTAACCTATCTAACTTATCGCATAGATTGAATATACTAAATAATATTGCCTTATTCACCACATTAAAATTACCCTGCATTGCAAATAATTATTACGCCATTAATTGTTTTGATGATATTGATCCTGTAATGAGGGCATTAATTGCAACACAGCAAACATTTAAAGTACTTGGTGGTGGCAGTAATATTTTGTGTGTATCTAAACAATTAGACACGGTATTGTCTGTCAATATTAAAGGCATTACATGCTTACGAATTGAAGACGATGCGTTTATTATTCAAGTCGGTGCAGGAGAAAGTTGGCATGATGTTGTGATGTACACTTTACAGCAAGGCTGGTTAGGCTTAGAGAATTTAGCCTTAATCCCAGGTTTTACAGGTGCTGCCCCAGTGCAAAATATTGGTGCGTATGGTGTGGAGTTGTCAGATTATTTATACAGTGTTCAGGCATGGGATATTCAAGACAATAGCCCAGTTAATATCAGCGGCAATGAATGTGCCTTCGCTTATCGGGACAGTATTTTTAAACAAACAGGCCGTTATGTAATCACTTATATCACGCTTAAATTACCGCGTGCTTGGCAGGCAAAAATTCATTATGGCGAACTCGCACAACATAACTGGACGCGGTATGATTCACACCAAACACAGGCTATAGCAATTGCTAATTTAGTGATTAATATTCGCCAACGTAAACTGCCTGACCCGATCGTCGTAGCCAATGCGGGTAGTTTTTTTAAAAATCCAATTGTTTCTGAACAGCAAATCGCTCTATTAAAAAATAAGTATCCGCACTTGCCTTATTATCCACATATTAATAATACTTATAAAGTAGCGGCAGGCTGGTTAATAGAAACTGCGGGCTGGAAGGGCTATTGTCGTAATACTGCTTTGGGGGGACGTATTGGTGTGCATAGTACGCAAGCCTTAGTATTGGTTCATTTCGGCGGTGCAAGTGGTGATGAGTTATTGCAATTAGCTGATGATATTCAAAACAGTGTTTTTATACAATTTGGAGTGTTGTTAGAGCGTGAGGTAAATGTATGGTAAATGTACGTCTTAAGCAATTAACTGCACATTTAAAGCAGTTAGCAGCACAATTTCCTGAAGGGTTTTTACCGTTTGATGTATTTATGAATGCGGCTTTGTATACGCCCAATTTAGGCTACTATACGGCCACTCGTCCTGTCGGTAGCCCCGCTAGTGGTGCAGATTTTATCACTGCCCCTGAGATTAGTCGCTTATTTGGTTACACTTTAGCACAAGCCATATTGCCGTGTTTTATTGATGATTTGCCGATACATATATTAGAGTGCGGTGCAGGTACGGGACAATTAGCTAAAGACATTTTAGATGCGTTTAATCATTTGAATGTTACAGTCAAACAGTATGATATCGTTGAGTTGAGTAGCAGTTTACGCATACAGCAACAGGCACTACTTATAAATTATCCATGTGTTCGGTGGTTAGACACGTTGCCACAAGCATTTTTTGGCGTTGTACTGGCTAATGAATTACTTGATGCACTGCCTGTACAAGCCTTTGTGTTACAGGCGGGAGTTTTATACGAACGCGGCGTTAGTTGGAATCATAATCAACAGATTTGGCAATGGGTTAAACGTCTTAGCCAAGCTAGTATTACAGAACAAGATGAAATTATAAATACACTACCGATTGAAACACGCTCTCAAGCCTATTATGAGTTTGAGTATGGTAAGCAAGCTTACGCTTGGGTGAATAGTGTAGCCGCTTGTATTGAACGCGGTGTTATGATATTGATAGATTATGGGTTTGCTAAAGATGAGTTGTATCACCCACAACGGGGCGGCGGTACATTAATGACACACCGCTTACATCAAGCAAGCACCGATATTTTAAGCCATATAGGCGATGCCGATATCACAGCACACATTAATTTTACGCAAGTCGCACAAGCAGCACTTAATCAAGGTATGAATATTACGGGCTTTGTTAATCAGGCACGCTTTTTAATTAATGCAGATATTGCCAGTGTATTTATGAAAGAGACTCAAAGTATTCAGCACAATCAAATCGCTATGGCACAACTATCACGGGGTTTACAATTATTAATGAGTGAAACTGAAATGGGTGAGCTGTTTAAAGTACTTGCTTTAACTAAACAGTGTGTTTCACCTAAAGGTTTTGAACAAGGCGACCGTAGCCACCGTTTATTTTAAGCTAAGTTTTATTAATAATATCGTAGATAATCATCACAATGACTTGCAAGTTTTATAGAATTGTTCTATAATTTCTTTCTTCGCAAATGAAACACAAATAAAACTGTGTTAAATATAAAAAGCGAACGATCTTTAACAATTAGACAGTCG
>JBEDNN010000009.1:0-32897 GCA_041170585.1 Pseudomonadota bacterium
ATGAATCGCCGCCACCAGTGACACTGGCTGTATTGATCGCACCTGTTGCACTGGCAGCACTCGCTGCTACAGTCACTGGAATCTCAACAATCACCGTACCATTGCTCACACCCGCCGCAAATTGACAGCCCGTAGTCGTGTTACCACTTGTTGGACAAGTACTCAATGTACGACCCGTACTCGTACCCCCTATCACCACCGGCGCACCGCTTAAACTAATCCCTGCTGGTAAATTATCAATAAAGTTCAATGGGGATGTTGTCGGACCATTCGCTACTGTCAAAGTCACAGTGTACTTTTGTCCTGTAGCACCCACTGCAAATACGGGTGAACTCGCTACCGTACTATTTACTGTCACATCAGGCGCAGTACGTGCAGTAACATTTAAACTAGCCGTATTGCAGACCGTATTATTCGGTATAGGCGCACATACTTTATACACAACCGTACACGTACCCGCTGCTACCGCTGGGCTGGTGTAATTCGCAATCCCTGCAGCAGTTACACTAGCATTGACACACGTAGAACCCACACCCAACGTAAAAATTGAACCCACTGGAAACACATCATTAGCAGCCAAGTTAGCCGTTGCCGTAATACCCGGTTGTTGACTCGTTGTATCATTTATCGCATCTATCACCGCAATGGCTACTGGCGTTGAAGCACTACAATTAACCGCTAAAGCCCCCGTGGTTGGACACGATGGATCGCCACCACCAGTTACACTGGCCGTATTAATAACACCTGTTGCACTGGCAGCACTCGCTGCTACAGCCACTGGAATTTCAATAATTACCGTACCGTTGCTCACACCTGCCGCAAATTGACAGCCCGTAGTCGTGTTACCACTAGTCGGGCAACCACTTAAAGTACTGCCCGTACTCGTACCCCCTATCACCACCGGCGCACCGCTTAAACTAATACCCGCTGGTAAATTATCAATAAAGTTCAATGGGGATGTTGTCGGACCATTCGCTACTGTCAAAGTCACAGTGTACTTTTGTCCTGTAGCACCTACTGCAAATACGGGTGAACTCGCTACTTTACTGGTTAAAGTAATCTTAGGAGGAGATACCAAGTTAAGCGTTGCTGAAACCATTTCAGTACATACCAAATTAGCGCACCCTACTTTTACAAAATATTGTTTACCATTAAGACCAGTCACGTTGCTAATGTTGAGCGTGGGCGTTTTTGTACCTGTATACACCCCCGTGTTGGTTAAAATCACGCCACCCAATGCAGGGTTGCCTTCATACCACTGGTATGTTAGACCCGCTGTACTGGCAATTGAGCCCGTGTAGCTTGGAATACCCGCCACAAAAGTAGTACTGCTCTTTACGTTGGCAGATACCGTGAAATTCGCCGCCGCACCTGGGGCTGCCGTTTGGTTGACTGGAACTTTCGTGATTATAATATCGTGGGCTACGAATTCATTGCCTGTTAAACCATTGTAACCACCGTTACCGCCCACTACTAAGCCCGTTGTATCAAAACCAGTACCGTCTAATTTACCATCGTTATTGGCATCTACCCCACGCGATTCTGCTACATCTTTGCAGCCGTCGCCGTCTGAATCCAAGTCCAGAGAGTTTATTATTCCATCATTATCGGTGTCGTCACAAGCTATTTTATTTAAAAATGCAGAATCAAATGCCCCAAAATTACCCATTCCACCTACCAAGGTATAAGTTTGACCTGCCGTCAGCGTAACAGTTCCACTAACAAGCTTCCATTCTACTGGCGTTGTTGAATCGAAACTCAAAATATTAGTGGTAGCTAATGTATTAGCTGCGTTTGGAGCAAGACTTGTGCCCGTCAGAACCCACATTTGTCCTGCCCAGTTAAAATAATTTGCGCTTCCTTTTTCCCAAGTACTGTAATACCCTCCGAAGCTATACTTTCCTGTTAATGGCGCGACAAAAGTTTGTCCAAATTTTGACGTACCTGATGCTATTTCTATATACTGAGAACTTTCGTTTTGACCAAAACGGGGTTTGTTTACATTATTTACTGGTCCTTTCACAACATTAAACCCCCCTGTACCAATAATATTCCAGGAGCCAAAGGCTTCTCTTATTGGTTTAATGTTATTTCCTGTCGTAGTTTGCACAGGATTTTCAAATGAAGCATTTACAAGAACGTCAGTGCCAATACCACACTCCCTACCATCCAATATTCCATCATTATCATCGTCCAAGTCAATAGAATTGATAACCCCATCACAATCAAAGTCTTGGCTATTAGCAGCACCTTGATTGCTACACACCTGTGCCTGAACACTGTAAGTGTTTGCTGCTATTAACAATGTACACACCAAAATATATTTAAGCAATAAAAAGAAAATATTGTGACTGGTGATGCGAATCATTAGCTTGATAGCGGAATGTAAGCAGTGAAACTGTGCAGAAAATGAGTTGCTCATAGTAAACTTTACTTTTTTTAAACTTATAGCGGTGACTAATATATAAATATTACAAAAATATAAATATTATTACTTTAATTAAACTTGATATAGGGCTATATTGTACTACATGTAAAATTTTACTTAAATACAAAACACATCATTAACGTTAATTTTTAACATTTTTTTAACAAATTTTTATTAAACAATTATAAAATATTTGATAAATAATAAATAATTAACTATTACTATTACTATTAACGGTAATGTTAAATTTTAACTTTTACAATATTTATATTGGTGTGTTGTCTTAGTGATTTTACTAATTAC
Source organism: Pseudomonadota bacterium (assembly GCA_041170585.1). GTDB lineage: Bacteria > Pseudomonadota > Gammaproteobacteria > Burkholderiales > Burkholderiaceae_C > JBDLSY01. The sequence goes on from JBEDNN010000009.1 coordinate 2,732, forward strand.
TTCTTAATTATTAAATTTCTTGTATCAGTGCTATTTGAACATTACCCTATTAACTATTAGATTTTTAGGCATTGCTACTTTAATATGGTTAAAGTATATATTTCTAAAATTTTCTTAGAAAAATAAAGCTTGCGTAAGATAAAAAACACAATAACTATTTTTAAGTAGCAATACTTATTTTGGTAATGTTCAAATATCACTGATACAAGAAATTTAATAATTAAGAAGTAATTAGTAAAATCAACAAGACAATATACCAACATAAATACTGTAAAAGTTAAAATTTAACATTACCCTTATTTTTAATAATAAAATGACTAAGTAGCCTAACTTAACCTAAATTACATTGAAAATCTAATTCAATTGGCGTTTTAAAATTAAAAAATCTAAGCAAACACAATGATTTGCTTAGATAAACAGTGCTGATAATGATGTTAAAGCAATGCCACTTATTTAAAATGGAATGTCATCATCGTCCATAATATTATTGGCTGGTGTAGCACGGCGTACTGGTGTGTTGGCAGCATAAGCACCAGCGCCACGATTGCCTGCTCCAGCAGAGTTTGAAGGGTAAGCGTCATCCGAAGGCATAGATTGCCCTACCCCATTACCACGGCTACTATCAGATTCACCCGTACCTTCGCGGCTGCCTAGCAACTGCATTTGGTCACCAATAATTTCCGTTGTGTACTTTTCTACACCGTCTTTATCAGTCCATTTACGTGTTTTTAAGCGGCCTTCTATGTATAAAGGGCGGCCTTTTTTAGCATATTGTCCAATTACTTCTGCAATTTTGCCATAAAAAGCAACGCGATGCCATTCGGTTTCCTCTTTTTTTTCGCCTGTATTTTTATCTTTCCAGCTACTAGTCGTTGCCAATGAAAAATTAGCAATTGCCATACCATCAGCGGTATAGCGTACTTCAGGGTCTTTCCCTAAATTACCAATAATCATTACTTTATTTAAACTTGCCATACTGCTTACTCCTTAAAATATAAAAATATAAAAATATGATGCGTAAAATAAACTAATTATATTAATTTAATAAATTAAATTAATGAATATAGCTGAATCATAATTTAACTATTTTATAATGTTAAATCATTATTTATACCTATTCGTAATATATTGTTTGACTACTATTATTTGACCACATTACATCATACTAAAACTTAAAATATAAATTATATTATGGACGCAGAACACATTAACGCTATTGGTTACCAGTTATCTGATTTAAACCAGAGAGCCGATGCTCTCAGGGGGTATCTTTGACTTAGATAATAAAAAAATCCGTTTATCTGAAGTCAATGCAGCATTAGAAGACCCCGCAGTTTGGAATGACCCTAAACGTGCCTTAGAACTCAATAAAGAAAAAAAATCTTTAGAACAAATTGTCGATATTTTAGCCAGTACGATAAATAACCTTGCTGATAGTATTGAGTTATATGATATGGCAAAAGAAGAAACTGATTACAATACTTTAACTGTAATTGCTGATGATGCTAATACCATTGCGATAGCCATTGAATCAATGGAATTTCGCCGTATGTTTAATAACCCGATGGACTCGGCCAATTGTTTTTTAGATATTCAAGCAGGTGCAGGCGGTACAGAAGCTTGTGATTGGGCCAGTATTTTATTGCGACAATACCTACGGTATGCCGAGAAAAAAGGCTTTAAAGCTGAACAAATGGAAGAAACGCAAGGTGATGTTGCGGGTATTAAATCAACCACCCTTAAAATTGAAGGTGACTACGCTTTCGGATTTTTACGTACAGAAACAGGCGTACACCGCCTCGTACGTAAAAGCCCATTTGACTCCAGTGGCGGCCGTCACACCAGCTTTGCCAGCGTATTTGTGTATCCTGAAGTTGATGATAGTATCGTCATTGATATTAATCCTGCCGATGTTCGTGTAGATACTTTTCGTGCCAGTGGAGCGGGCGGACAGCATATTAACAAAACCGATTCAGCCGTACGCATGACTCATATGCCCACTGGTATTGTTGTGCAATGTCAAGATGACCGCAGCCAGCATAATAACCGTGCCAGTGCGATGTTGATGCTAAAAAGCCGCTTGTATGAACACGAAATGCGTATTCGTATGGCAGAGCAGCAAAAATTAGAAGATACAAAAACTGATGTGGGCTGGGGACATCAAATTCGTAGTTATGTGTTAGATCAAAGCCGTATTAAAGATTTGCGTACAGGTGTTGAATCAACCAACACACAAAAAATATTAGATGGTCACTTGGACGATTTTATTGCCGCCAGTTTAAAACAAGGCGTCTAAAAATTTTATTGATACCAAATATATTAAATGATATAAAACATAGGTAATGTTCAAATAGCACTGATACAAGAAATTTAATAATTAAGAAGTAATTAATAAAATCAATAAGACAATATACCAACATAAATATTGTAAAAGTTATAATTTAACATTACCAAAACATATTATTTACACTGTTAAAATAGGTTTATTATGCCCCAAACTACTCATATCGCCGTAGCTATTGTTGATGACAATAGTTTAATTACTGAACGAAAAAATAAACTATCTGTTTTACGCAAACAAGGCATTGTTTATCCAAATGACTTTATTCCTAGCCACAATGCAGCCGATTTACAGGCAGAATATGCTGCCGATGACAAGCCGACTTTAGAAATAAAAGCAATCGCAGTTAAAGTAGCAGGCCGTATGATGTTAAAACGAGTCATGGGTAAAGCCAGTTTTGCAACCATTAAAGACGGTAGCGGCGCTACTATTCAGCTATATGTCCAAAATGAAGGGGTGGGTGAAGCTATCCATGATGCCTTCAAACATTGGGACATCGGTGATATTATTGCTACCGAAGGTATTTTATTTAAAACCAACAAAGGTGAATTATCAGTACACTGCAAAATACTACGTTTATTAAGCAAGTCTTTACGTCCTTTACCTGATAAGTTTCACGGTTTAGCTGACCAAGAACAACGTTATCGCCAGCGTTATGTTGATTTAATTATTAATGATGATACCCGTAAAACATTTACTACACGCAGTGCAATGATGACGATTTTACGTCGTTTTATGATCGAGAACGCTTTCTTAGAAGTAGAAACGCCTATGATGCACCCCATTCCAGGTGGAGCAACTGCACGTCCTTTTATTACGCATCACAATGCTTTAGACCAATCTGTTTACTTACGTATTGCCCCAGAACTTTATTTAAAGCGTTTAATTGTGGGTGGTTTTGACCGTGTGTTTGAGATTAACCGTAGCTTTAGAAACGAAGGCGTGAGTCCGCGTCATAACCCTGAATTTACTATGATGGAGTTTTATGCTGCTTATACTGATTATCAATGGTTAATGAATTACACAGAAATGGTTATTCGTCATTGTGCTTTACAAGTATGCGGTACAACACAACTCAATTATCAAGGCAAACCACTTAATTTAAGCACAGCATTTGACAGACTAACGATTACTGAGGCAATTCATAAATATTGTCCTCAAGCATATAGTGATAAACAATTAAATGATGTACATTTTCTTCGTGAAGAACTGAAACGCTTAGGCACTAAGCCTACTTTAATCTCTGCAAAATTAGGTGCATTACAGTTGGCTTTATTTGAAGAAACTGCCGAATCTAAGTTATGGAACCCTACTTTTATCATTGATTATCCCATTGAAGTATCACCATTAGCCCGTGAATCAAACAAGCACAAAGGTGTTACTGAACGCTTTGAATTATTTATAGTAGGGCGTGAACTTGCCAATGGTTTTAGTGAATTAAATGACCCAGAAGACCAAGCAGCTCGGTTTACGGCACAGGTATCTGCTAAAGAAGCGGGCGATGATGAAGCTATGTTCTACGATGCAGACTATATTCGTGCTTTAGAATATGGTATGCCGCCTACAGGGGGGTGTGGTATTGGTATTGACCGTTTGGCAATGCTATTAACAGACAGTGCTAGTATTCGTGATGTAATTTTATTTCCTGCTTTGAAAAAAGAATAAATTATTGTTATTTTTATAATTTTTATAATTTTTATTGTTTTTATTGTTTTTATTGTTTCACAATCACCCCACAATTTTTAATGATCTATGACTTACCTTTCACCCCATATAATTGTCGGTTTATCTGGTGGGGTAGATTCCTCGGTTACAGCCCATTTACTCAAACAACAAGGGTATACGGTAACAGGTATGTTCATGAAAAACTGGGAAGACGATGATAATAGTGAGCACTGTACTACGCGTCAAGATTGGTTAGACGCTGCCAGTGTTGCAGATACCTTAAATATTGACATTGAAGCAGTTAATTTTGCCAGCGAATATAAAGACCATGTATTTGCCTATTTTTTGCAAGAATATGCTACAGGACGAACCCCCAATCCTGACATTTTATGTAATACTGAAATAAAATTTAAAGCTTTTTTAAACTATGCTTTAAGTTTAGGTGCTGAAAAAATGGCCACTGGGCATTATGCAGGCGTACGCGAAATAAATGGACAGTATGAACTACTGCGTGCAGTTGATGAAACCAAAGACCAAAGTTACTTTTTACATGGCTTAAATCAAGTGCAATTGTCTCGTGCATTATTTCCTTTGTACACTGTCCGTAAAACCGAAGTGCGCCGTATTGCTAGCGAAATTGGTTTGCACAACAACACTAAAAAAGACTCTACAGGGATTTGTTTTATTGGTGAAAGGCCTTTTAGGGATTTTTTAAATATATATTTACCCAAGCAAATAGGGTTTATTTGTGATGAATACAATAACCGTATTGGGACACACATAGGTTTGGCTTTTTATACTTTAGGGCAGCGTAAAGGTTTAGGAATAGGTGGCTTAAAAGAAAGTAACGGTGAACCTTGGTTTGTAGCACGCAAAGATTTAACAAATAATATTTTGTATGTAGTTCAAGGGCATAATCACCCTTGGTTATATAGCCATCAAATCACTGTTCAAGCAATGCACTGGATTAGTGGGTCTGCCCCTGTAGCTGATACACTCAACAAATTAAGTGCTAAAACACGGTACCGTCAAACTGATAATAAATGTGAAATAATGACTATTGATTCAGTAACAGGGACTTGTTTATTTAATTTTAAGCAAGCACAGTGGGCAGCTACACCAGGTCAAAGCCTAGTATTATATTGTGATAATGTGTGTTTAGGCGGTGGAATTATTACAAACACTCAATAAGATAAATTACTTTAATATAAGATATATTACTTTAATACTACTTTAATACTACTTTAATACTACTTTAATATTATTTAAATTTAAATTAACATATTCAATGAATTTACACCCCTTTAAGTTTAAAAAAAAGGGGTATAACCATCAAATTAGTTTGCTTTTATGAAACATATACATCAATACAATGACACCTACAGCAATACTAAAACTGTTGATACACCTGTTTTAAATTTTGCTACTTATCGTTTTGTAGCTTTGGAAGAACCTGTTTTAGTACGTGACTGGTTACGTGAAATAAGTATCAAACACCGTGTGCGGGGGACTATTTTACTAGCTAACGAAGGTATTAATTTGTTTGTAGCCGCCTTAGAATCAGATGCCCGTCATTGGCTTATTGAAGTAGAATCTGATAACCGCTTTAATCATTTACTCCCAAAAGAAAGCTGGTCTGCAACCATTCCTTACCGTAAATTGGTCTGTAAAGTTCGCCCAGAAATTATTAAAATGAATGAACCTGGTATTGTGCAATCTCATGGCCGTGCGCCCGCAGTTGATTCAACCACCTTAAAACGCTGGCTTGATGCAGGCGTTGATGACAACGGCAGATCTATTGTTATGTTAGATACGCGCAATCAGTTTGAAGTAGATATGGGTACTTTCGATGATGCAGTCAGTTGGAATATTCAACGTTTTACTGAATTTTCACAAGCAGCCAACAGCCATATCACTGATTTAAAAGATAAAACCGTGGTGAGCTTTTGTACAGGGGGTATTCGTTGTGAAAAAGCTGCCATTTATTTACGTCAAGCGGGTATTGATGCTTATCAACTAGACGGTGGCATTTTAAAATATTTTGAGCAAACAGGTGGCACACACTATACAGGCAATTGCTTTGTATTTGATGACCGTGCAGTGTTAAACACTTCGCTTAACCAAGTTGGTGATTATCCACCTGATACACAATTTAATCCCAAACTATACAATCGGTAAAAAATTAGGATTTTCTATTCATTTACCGATTTATCTATCTGTTTATCTATCCGTTTATCTGTTTATCTGTTTATCAATAAATTTACTACAAAAATAGTGTACCCATATTTAATGAGCAAGCCCCCAATTTTTACCAATGCCTACCTCTGCAATTAAAGGCACAGTCAGTGTTAGTGCATTGGTCATCAAACTTGGAATAGTCTTTTGAATTATTTCTAATTCATTGTCAGGAACTTCTAATATTAACTCATCATGTACTTGCATAATTATTTTGCTATTCAACTGATTTAATTTAAGCCAAGCAGCAATATTAACCATCGCTTGTTTAATTAAATCAGCCGCTGTACCTTGCATGGGTGCATTAATCGCTGCACGTTCAGCCCCTGCCCGACGCGGACCATTGGCATTAATATCAGGCAAATAAATACGCCGACCTAATACAGTGGATACATAACCTTGGGCTTTTGCCTCTAGCTTAATGCGTGACATATAGGCTTTAACCCCCGTATACCGAGCAAAATACCGTTCAATATAGCCTTTTGCTTCTGTATTGCTAATACCTAAAGCATTAGCCAAACCAAAGGCACTCATACCGTAAATTAAACCAAAATTAATTGTTTTAGCATACCGTCTTTGTTCATTCGTTACGGTATGAATCGCATCACTGGATACCCCAAAAATCTCTGCAGCGGTCGCACGGTGTATATCAACCCCCGCGTTAAACGCTTGGATTAAAGCAGAGTCTTGTGAAACATGTGCCATAATTCTAAGTTCAATCTGAGAATAATCTACACTGACTAATTGACAACCTGATGTGGCAATAAACGCTTGACGAATACGGCGACCTTGTACTGTTTTTATAGGGATATTTTGTAAATTAGGTTCGCTAGAAGACAAACGTCCTGTAATAACAGCGGCTTGTGAATAATGGGTATGTACCCGCCCAGTTCGCGGTTCAATTAATGTTGGTAAAGGATCGGTATACGTATTTTTTAATTTAGCAAGGCTGCGGTGTTGCAAAATAACGGCAGGTAATAAACAAGGCTGTCCATTACTGTCCTTTGCGTGTACCAAGGCTTGTAAAGTATCTTCGTCGGTACTGGGTGCACCTGTCGCTGTTTTACTTTGAATGGGATAACCCAATTGTTGATACATAACATCGCCTAATTGTTTAGGCGAATTTAAGTTAAATGGCTGATTTGCAATACTGTGTGCCTGCTGCTCTAAATCTAGTAATTCAATACCCAGTTCGTGGCTGTGTGCGTGTAGTAACTGTGTATCAATTTTAACGCCTGTACGTTCAATGTCAAATAATACGGGCTGACTCGCTATTTCTAAAGCATACACCGCAGTTAAACCTTCATCGGCCTGAATAATAGGCAACATTAAATGGTGTAACTGCCAAGTAAAATCAGCATCTTCTGCTGCATATACCGCGACTTGCTCAATAGACACTTGGTCTATCGTAATTGCTTTTGTACCTTTACCACATAAGTCTTCATAAGCAATTCCTTTTTTTCCTAAATAACGTTCGGCTAATGCACTTAAATTATTACGCTTATGCGACTCTAATACGTATGCAGCTAACAAAGTATCATGTGCAACCCCCCGTAACTGAATGCCGTGATTAGCGAATACATGCATATCAAATTTAGCATGTTGTAATATTTTTTGTTGGTGTACCGCATCACTTTCTAACCAAGGCTTTAAAAGTGATAGCACAAGCGATAACGGTAATTGTTCAGGGGCATCACTGTAGGTATGCCCCACAGGAATATAGGCAGCAATCCCTGTTTCACAACACAAAGAAATGCCGACTAAATGGGCTTTCCACGCCCCAAGTGCGTTGGTTTCTGTATCAATCGCGACCAAAGGGGCTGCCTGTATTTTATCCAGCCAACGGTGCAAATCAGGTAAAGTTAAAATCGTTTCATATTGAACTGTCGCTGCAATAACCAATAAATGTGGTTTATCAGCGAAGACACGTGCATCTCCTACAGGAATGCTGTGTGCATCACCCGTTAATTCACGTAACCAAGTCCTAAAACCCAGCTGGTCAAACAATGTTCTCTGCACTAACAGATTAGGTGCGGGTGTTTTCAGTGCATCAAAATTATCTATATAAGCAGTTAAATCTACATCACATTTAATAGTTAATAGCTGACGCGTTAAAGCAAATTGATTATTTGCAATGGCTTCTCGTAAATTATCACCAACAACGCCTTTAATCTCTTGGGCTTTCATGATTAAATTATCTAAGCTGCCATAAGTTTTTAGCCATTTCACCGCAGTTTTTGGGCCGCATTTATACACCCCCGGAATATTGTCTGATGTATCACCCATTAAAGCCAAATAATCAACCATTCTTTCGGGTGGCACACCAAAATTATCCTCAACACCCGCAACTCCCATGCGTTCTTGTTTCATTGTATCAACCAGCAATACCGTTGAATTAACCAGTTGTGCCATGTCTTTATCACCTGTACTCATCACAGTATTGCATCCTACAGCAGTAGCTTGTACAGCTAAAGTACCCATCACATCATCAGCTTCAACCCCTGGAACTATTAACACATGCCACCCTAATGCTGCCACAATAGCATGCACGGCTTCAATTTGTGAACACAGTTCATCAGGCATCTGCGAGCGTGTCGCTTTATACTCTGAATATAAATCATCGCGAAACGTTTTACCTTTAGCATCAAACACACAGACACGGTGAGTTGATTGCGGAAAATCAGCTACTAAACGACGCATCATATTCACAATGCCGTAGACAGCCCCAGTAGGTTCACCCGCTTGATTTCGCAAATTGGGCAAAGCGTAAAAAGCACGGTACAAATAAGATGAACCATCAACCAATAACAACACTTGTTTTTGAGAAGACGAATCTATAGTTATAGTCTGCGGCTCTAAATTAGAAAACAAATCCATACTCATATACAGTACCTATACAATGGTTTTGTTTTTGGTTTTGGTTTTATTATTATTTTTTACTATATTTTTATAAGCCATTTACCGCTCTAAACTTTCAAAAGCTTTAGTAATACGTTTAACACTGACGGGAGTCGGTGTTTTTAATTCTTGCGCAAATAAGCCAATCTGTAACTCTTCTAATAACCAACGAATATTGTCTAAAACTTCATCAAACTGCCCTTTTCGCGCTAATTTAATTCTATCGTACTGTAGCCATAAAGGTTTTATCTCCAATATTAACCGCTCATCTCTAGCAGAATCTATGCGTATTTTATCACTACGCAAAGCAATACCTTGTAAATAACGTGGATAATGTCCTAAACGTTCAAATGATTCGTTTAAAAAACCATCATAAAATAAGCGATCATATTGTGTTAATAAATGAGAATAACTTAAGGTGTATGATTTTAATGTGCCAATCTTTTTATAAGCAGCGGCAGCATAAACAATAATTTCTTGTATGCGTCTTGCCCACTCTTGGGCTAATAAACTGACTTTTGCCCGTGCTTGAGTAACAAGACCCTCAAAATCTTTTGCTGTTTTTGGAGGAGTATTATTAGCAATAATACTATCCAAAGCAGCATTTATTACTGTTTGAATCAAACTATCTGCACTATAAATAGGTAATTTACATGCAGTCGCTTGTATGGCAGGTGCTTGTAATACTTTAAGTGTTTTTTCTAAGGCTTTAAGTGACTCTTTAAGGTGTAAAATCAACAAACGCCGTAAACCTAAACGGTGTGTTTTTTTAGCTAACCCTTCATCATCAAACACCTCTAAAGTCACGGCATCACCGCCATCTTTTAAGGCTGGAAAGCCTAACAATACTTGACCTTTTCGCTTAATTTCTAACAATTCAGGCCAATCTTCTACAGTCCAAGCCGTCATACGTTCAGGCAAATCGGCAGTAATTGTAGGGGTTATTGTATGGGTTACTGATGTTTTATATGTTACAGAAGCAATATGACTGATAGAGTGATTTGCCAATGTTGCAACCCGTGCAGCTTGCATAAATTGTGTTTGTGCTTGTGTGCCTAATGCGGCTTTTAAACTTGCAAGATTACGCCCTAAATCAAGTACACGTCCATATTCGTCAAGCACTTGATAATTCATGTGACAATGAGCAGGCAGTAAATCAGGTTTAAAATCCTCAAACTGTACGGCTACATTCACATGGCTACGCACAAACGCCAATACAGTGTCTAATAAAGAAGTATTACCATATTGATTCGTTTGAATCGCCCATTCAGAAAACAAATTAGCTGTATCAGCTACAGGCTGACAACGGTGACGAATACGCGGTGGCAAAGTTTTTAATAAATGCTGAACTTTATCTTTTAGCATACCAGGCACTAACCATTCGCAGATTTGAGCGTCTATTTGATTTAACACCAGCAAAGGTACTGATAAAGTTACACCATCACGGAGTGAACCTACCTCAAAACGGTAGTCTAATTTTAAGTTTTGCCCCATAAAAGACAATGTTTTAGGATAACTGTCTACGGTTATACCTGCTGCTTGACGCTTTAATAAATCTTCTTTCGTTAAAAATAATAAAGTTGGATTATGTACAACTGCTAACTTCCACCAAGCATTAAATGCTGCTGTTGTACACACATCTTGAGGAATATGTGCGTTGTAAAAAGCGTATAGTAATTCATCATCAACCATTAAATCAGGGCGGCGTGATTGATGTTCTAACCTTTCAATTTCACGAATCAACTTAGCATTGGATAAAAAGAAAGCCAAGCTACAATCTATGTCCTGTCCGATTAAACCACTACGAATCATAGTTTCTCGTGCTAATTCAGGATTAATATGAGAGTATGATACCCGCCTTCCGTGATAAATCGGTAAGCCATACAAAGTACCCCGTTCAAAAGCAGTTGTTTGCCCTTGCTTACGGTTCCATTGTGGGTCACTATAACTACGATGAATTAAATGTTTAGCAACATGTTCTACCATACTGGGTTCAATCGCCGCAACTGTACGGCCATATAAACGTGTAGTCTCTGTTAAGCTACCCACCATTAACCAAGCGGGTGGCTTTTTTGCCAATTGAGTACTTGGGTGAGGTAAAAACTTAATGCCTCGGCAGCCACTCCATAAAGGTTCTTCGGCCGCTCTAAAGCCTATATTGCTTAATAAACCACTCAACAAAGCCGTATGTAATACGGTGTAATCAGCAGGTGTATCATTAAACCTAAGCTGCATAGTGTGTGCCATATCGGTTAGTTGCTTGTGGACATCAGCCCACTCACGCATACGAATACCGCTTAAATATTTGGTTTTACAGGCAACAAAAGTTTTATTAATACTTAACTGGCTACGTGTTTCGTCATACCAAGCCCATCGTTTTAGAATACTCATAAATTCGCTTTTTTCATCAGCAAATACTTGATGTGCTTGATCAGCTTGTGTTGTTTTATCGCTGGGTCGTTCGCGTGGGTCGGGTACTGATAAAGCAGCCACAATAATTAATACTTCGCGTAAAGCCCCTTTTTGTGCGGCAACCAACACCATGCGTCCTAAACGCGGGTCAATGGGCAGCTGTGCTAATTGCTTACCTAGGGAATTTAAGTGTTGCTGTGCATCATGAGTCAGCGCCCCTAATTCATGTAGTACATCATAACCCTCTGCAATGGCTTTTGGTTTAGGGCTATCAATGAATGGAAAGTGTTCTATATTCATTAGATGCAATGATTTCATACGTAAAATCACGGCAGCTAAAGAACTACGTAAAATTTCTGGTTCAGTAAATTCAGGGCGGCGATTAAATTCTAATGAGTCATATAAGCGAACACAAATGCCTGCTGCAATACGGCCACACCGTCCAGCCCTTTGATTTGCAGCCGCTTGACTAATTGGCTCAACTAACAATTGTTCTATTTTATTACGAAAACTATACCGCTTAACACGGGCTGTTCCTGTATCAATTACATATCGAATCCCCGGCACAGTGACTGACGTTTCAGCGACATTAGTAGCTAATATAATTCGTCTATAGTCTGAATTATTTTTAGAAAACACTTTTTGTTGCTCACTCACAGACAAGCGAGAAAACAAAGGTAAAATATTTGGTTTACTATGTGCCATGTGATAGTGTTTTCGTAAAGCAATTTCTGCCTCCTTAATTTCACGCTCACCCGGTAAAAATATTAGTGTATCCGTACTGCCGCTTTGCTTTCGTGCGTCTAAGTCTAAATCATCAAGCACATCACACAAGTGTTCTAAGCAATCAATTTTGTCATTTAATTGCGGGGCATAACGAATTTCTACGGGGTATGTCCGACCTTCAACAGTAAGAATCGGAGCTGCACCTTGACTATTAGCAAAGTGTGTTGCAAAACGATTGGCATCAATCGTTGCAGAAGTAATAATGACTTTTAAATCAGGGCGACGCGTAATTAGTTGTTTTAAATAACCCAATAAAAAGTCAATATTTAAGCTACGTTCGTGGGCTTCATCAATAATTAACGTGTCATAAGCCAATAAATCTGGATCACTTTGAGTCTGGGCTAATAAAACACCATCAGTCATCAGCTTAATCCATGCACCTGCTTGGATTTTTTCGGCAAAACGAACCTGATAACCAACGATTGTTCCTAACTCTGTGTTTAATTCGTTGGCAATACGGTGTGCTACAGTCGTTGCAGCTAAACGGCGTGGCTGTGTATGCCCAATTAAAGCGTTAATACCACGCCCTAGCTCTAAACAAATTTTAGGCAGCTGTGTAGTTTTTCCACTGCCTGTTGCTCCACAAACGATGACGACTGAGTGTTTAGCAATGATTTCGCGTAATTCATCTACCCGTTGACTAACGGGCAGTTCAAACGGATATGTGATACTGGGTAAAGGATTACGTAATTTTAAAACTGACTTCATTGCGTGCAGTGCTTATAAATAAAGTATTTTACACGCAGTCAATAAATAGATAATTTAAACATTTAATATTTAATATTTAAGATTTAATATTTAATATTTAAGCTGGGTTGCTTTGCCCCAAAACACCCGGTATGAAAAAATGGTGTAACCCACAATCACGGGAAGTACGATGAGTGCACCTACAAAAATAACTTTCATAGCTTCTGGTGATACTGCCGCTTGCCAAACATTCATTTTATCAACGACTAACCAAGGAAATAAACTGTAGGCTAATCCATAAAATGCCAGTATAAAGATACCAACAACAGATACAAAAGGCACCCATACTCCATATTCATTTTTTTGCTCTAAACGAATCGGTAAGCGTTTTAAACTACGGTAAGCGATTATGAATAATACTAAAGTAACAATGGGCAATGGCAATAATAATACTACGTTTGGAAAAGCAAACCATTTACTAAAAATATTCGCATTAATTAACGGGGTAGCAATTGAAATAGCAAGAATCCCTACTGCGGTCAGCAATAAACTTTTTTTTGCCCATTGAATAGCTTTTAGTTGTAATGTACCCGTTGTTTTCATCATTAACCATGTTGCCCCTAACAAACAATAACTTGCAATCAGTGCTAAACCAATCAAGAAATTAAATAGCAATATTAGTGGCTCTGTGCTAAAACCGGTAATTAAAGAACCTAACATATAGCCTTGAGATACACTCGCTAACAATGACCCCATATAAAAAATACGGTTCCATAATGGTTTTTTATTGATGTCAGCTTTGGCACGAAATTCAAACGCTACGCCACGCAAAGTTAAGCCGACTAACATCATGGTAACAGGAATATACAACGCCCCTAAAATTAAACCATGTGCCAGTGGGAATACCGTTAATAAAATACCCACACCCATCACTAACCAAGTTTCATTGGCATCCCAAAAAGGCCCAATACTTGACAGCATAGTATCCTTGTCTTCATCATTGGCTTTATTCATTAAAATGCCAACCCCTAAATCAAAGCCGTCTAGCACAACATAAGCCAGCATCGCTAGCCCCATAACAAGCATAAAAGCCAACGGCATCCAACCTGCTGCTTGCGTTAAATCAGGCATATTAGACAAGTGTGTTTGACTGAGTACTTGAGATACCTGCGGAAAAAATTGTGTGTTCATGATAAAACCTCTACATTAGATACTGTATCTTTACTTGATGTACTTGATGTTTTAGCAATGTAAGTGTCTGTTTTTTTGCGGGCTAAATAAAATAGCACAGATATATATGCCACAATTAAAAAGCCATACAGAACCAAGTAGACTATTAGTGATGCAAGTACCGTAGTAGGTGGCGTATCTGATACCGCATCTATAGATTTTAAAACGCCAGTAACTAGCCAAGGTTGCCGCCCAATTTCGGTGGTATACCAACCCGCTATTAGTGCAATCCAACCTGAAAAAGTCATAGCCACGAGTATTTTTGCCATAATTGGCGACAAAAGAGTAACTATTTTTTGTTGTCTATTTTTCCATAATAGCCAACTATATGACCAACTTATGAATAACATAAGCATACCCACACCCACCATCACTCTAAATGACCAAAACACAGCAGCAACGGGCGGGTGGTTACCCATAAAATCATTAAGGCCTTTAACTTCACCGTTTAAATCGTGGGTTAAATACAATGAGGCTAATTTAGGAATAGAGATTTCAAAATCATTGCTACGCGTATTTTTGTTGGGTAAGGCAAATAGCACAGCAGGGACACCTTTTTGCGTTTCCCAAATTCCTTCCATTGCGGCGAGTTTGGCAGGTTGGTGTTCTAATGTATTTAAGCCATGGGCATCGCCCACTAAAATTTGCATAGGGATTAATATGGCGGCCAGTACTATGCCAGTACGTAAACTAGCAGCAACATCAGCGGAATATTCTTTACGTAACCAACGGTAAGCAGACAAGCCTGCTAATAAAAATGATACTGTCAAGCCTGATGCAAGTATCATGTGCAAAAGACGGTAAGGAAACGATGGGTTAAAAATCACTTCAAACCAACTGGTTACATGGGCTTGACCATTAATCATTTCAAAGCCAGCAGGGGTGTGCATCCAAGAGTTTAAAGCTAAAATCCAAAAAGCTGATAAAGTAGTGCCGCCAGCGACTAAGCAAGTTGCAATAGTATGGACTTTCTCACCGACACGCTTACGGCCAAACAACATAATACCTAGCATCGTTGCTTCTAAGAAAAATGCAGTCATCACTTCATAAGCCAACAAAGGCCCTGCGACATTGCCGACCGTTTTCATAAAGCCTGGCCAATTTGTGCCAAACTGAAAACTCATCGTAATCCCACTGACTACGCCTAAAGCAAAAGTGAGTGCAAATATTTTCACCCAAAATTGATAAGCATCCATCCAGTAAGACTTTTTTGTTTTTAAAAAACGTATTTTAAAAAATAGCAACACCCAAGACATAGACAGGGTAATGGCTGGAAATAAAATATGAAAAGTAATATTCGCAGCAAATTGAATTCTAGCCAATACAAACGGGTCAAGTGAGTTAAACATAGCATCCTTTTTTCGCAGTGTATACGAGTTGTTGTTCGAACTATTTAAACACGATTTATTTTAAGAATGATTGTTTAGTACTATTGCGACAATTAAATATATGCAAGTGTAAATCAAGTCATAAATTACTAGCACGGCTATTTTGGTGTAATTGACGGTATTTTTTGTTCAAGTAAAACTGTGTAATAACTAAAAAATTTTATAGATTTTATAGATTTTATAAATATTTTAAAATCCTGTTTTATCCTTTAATCTTAAAAATCCTGATTCTAATGATTATTAATTGGGTAATGTTAAATTTTAATTTTTACAGTATTTATGTTGGTATATTGTCTTATTGATTTTATTAATTATTTTTTAATTATTAAATTTTTTGTATCAATGCTATTTAAACATTACCCCGTTAATTGTTTATATATACTAAAATACTCTTAGAACTGTAGGCTTTTTCGTATAAATACGGATTTAAAACAGTCTAAATGTTTAAAGAAATGGTAATGTTAAATTTTAACTTTTATAATATTTATACTGGTGCAGTAGCCTGTTGATTTTTACTGGTTGCTTCTTAAGTATTAAATTTTTTGTATCAGTGCTATTTGAACATTACCGAATTTTTTATGTAATATTTTTTAAATGTATACTGTGTCAAGTGTATACCGCAAACAATACCTATCATTAATATTTACTTTTAAAAATAAAAATTAATAGTGTATCAATAATACTCATCAATAAATATTCATCAACAAAAACGATATGAAAATTTCACATAGACACATTTCACCCGCCCATCCACCTTTGGTCATTGCAGATATGGGAATTAATCACGGGGGTAGTTTAGAGGTTGCTAAAGCGATGGTGTTGGCTGCTAGCCAGTCAGGTTGTGAAATGATTAAACATCAAACACATTTTGTTGAAGATGAAATGACTGAAGAAGCAAAAAGCATTTTCCCACCTAATGCCGATGTGTCCATTTGGGAGGTGATGGAACGGTGTGCTTTGTCAAAAACCGATGAAATTGCACTCAAAAATTATACTGAATCGTTAGGTATGATGTATATTTCTACACCATTCTCACGTGCGGCAGCTGATTTTTTAAATGAAATCGGTGTACCTGCATTTAAAATTGGTTCTGGTGAGTGTAACCATTTACCCTTAATTCGACATATTGCTAGTTTTGGAAAACCAATTATTATGAGTACGGGTATGCAGACCATAGAAAGTTTGCGCCCTGCTGTACAAATTTTAATAGAGTCTAAAGTACCTTTTGCTTTGCTAGAGTGTACTAATTTATACCCATCACCGCCTGAAATTGTGAGTTTACAAGGTGTAACTGATTTACAAAAAGCCTTTCCAGAAGCAATGGTTGGTTTTTCTGACCACAGTATCGGTTCTGAAATGGCTTTAGCGTCGGTTGCTTTAGGAGCTTGTATTTTAGAGCGACATTATACCGATAGCCGTTATCGTAAAGGACCTGATATTATTTGTTCAATGGATCCAGTAGAACTTAAATATTTAATTGATCGTTCACGCGAAATACACACTGCACTGCATAATCAGAAAAAAAGAACTGTACAAGAAGAAGCAGTTTATCGTTTTGCACGGGGTTCAGTGGTGGCTGACACCGCATTAAAAGCAGGTGATATTATTACTAAAGATAATATTTGGGCACGTCGTCCTGGTTCTGGTGAAATTTCGGTAGAATATTTTGATTTATTGATGGGAGCTAAAGTATTACGCGATTTAAATAAAAATCAGCAGTTATTATGGTCTGATATTGAATTAATAAAATCTACTTAAATCTACTTAATAAATAAAAACACAAAGAGTAAATACAAATAATATTTAATTTTAATACTTTATAAAGTGCTACTATGATTACTGAAGTAAAACCTGCTGCTGCACTAGCTATGCAAAACAATGGGGCTGTTATTGTAGATGTTCGCGAGCCTTGGGAGATTGCAGTTGCAAGCGTATCCAACACACTCAATATTCCAATGAATACAATTCCCAGCCGATTAGATGAATTGCTTGAACTAGCCAAACTTAAATCTTTATTAATTTTATGCCATCACGGACGCAGAAGTTTAAATGTAGCACGTTTTTTAGAGCAACATAATATAGGTACTATTTATAATATTACAGGGGGGTGCGATGCTTGGTCCCTTGACGTTGATATTCAGTTACCAAGATACTGATGATAGTATCCTTGAAGTATTCTTTATAAAAAATAATAAGTTAAATAACCGCTATAGTGTTTCAGTGTGTTTATTTGCTTATTTATCTGTTCATTTATTTGTTTGTCTATCTAAATGGTAGTTAAAAATTAACTGTGTTGTATAAGCAATTTTGGTATTGCTACTTAAAAATAGTTTTTGTATTTTTTATCTAAAATAAGCCTTATTTTTGCTAAGAAATTATTATAAATATACGCCTTAACCATATTAAAGTAGCAATGCCGCAATTTTATATATTTACTGTGTTAATACTCATCTCTTTTTCGCTATGCTAAAAAAAAATAAACCTTTTAAATATATAACTTCATCAATACCTTGGGTATTTGGTTTTATAACTTTCAGCAATGTTTATGCAGAAATAAAGCCAGAAATGACGGTTTTAACGCTTTATCAGGCGGCACAAAGCTACGATGCTAGCTTTAAATCTGCTAAGTTGGCTTTACAAGCCAATCAAGAAAAAATAATTCAGACAAAAGCTTTGTCTAGCCCTACTGCAAACGCTTTGGTTAATGCAAATATTAACTATGCCAATTTGATTAATACGCCTATTACAACCCACAGTTATGGTGGGGCTTCGGTAGTCTTAGCAGCCAATTATCCGATATGGCGGCCGAGTTTAAAGCAAGTTGTTAATCAAGCTGAAGTGGGTGTATTGATTTCAAAAGCCACCCTTGCTAACGCTGAACAAGAATTAATATTGCGGGTAACACAGGCTTATTTTGATGTCTTACTGGCACATTCTACTTTGGTAACGATTACGGCACAAAAAGTAGCGGTTACGCAACAACTTGAACAAGCTAAACGTGAATTTGAAGTAGGTACTAAAACTATTTTAGACACCAACGAATCCCAGTCGCGTTATGATGCTTTATTGGCACAAGAAGTCGTTGCCACAGGTGAAGTACTCGCAAAAGAAGATGCATTGTCGTTATTAACGGGTATAAAAGCACCTGTTTTATCACAGGTAAACCAAGCGATATTAATAGATTTACCTGTACCTAGTGATAAATCAGTATGGGCAACCCGTGCTGAACAAGCCAATATTGCTGTACAAGTTGCTCAATTAACAGCGGAGTTAGCCAAATCTGAAATAAAACGTAATCAATTAAATAAAAAAATGACAGTTGATTTAAACAGTAGCTTGTCTTTTAATAGAGGTATACGCTCTATGACTGCCAATGCTAATAGTAGTGTAGTATTAGCAACCATTGGTATTCAAGCAAATTACCCTGTATATTCATCGGGTAACTTAGACAGTAAAGACCGTGAAGCAGTGTTAAATTATGATAAAGCTTTGTCTGATTTAGAAGCTGTACGGCGTAATGTATCACAGGCAGCACGACAAACTTATTTAGGATTCACTTATGGTATTGCACAAATAAAAGCACTTGAATCAAGTCTTAAATCCAGTAAAACTCTATTGGATTCTACTAAATTAGGTTACAGTGTGGGTGTGCGTATTAATTTAGATGTCTTAAATGCTCAACAACTCATTGCTATTAATCAAACACAGTTAAACAAAGTACGATACGATACTTTAATGTTAGGTTTGCGTTTAAAGGCACTGACTGCACAATTAACTATAGATGATCTGACTGCTTTAGCAGCACAACTTAAATAATGAAACACATAATGAAACACATAAATAGGTAGTAAAATTTAAAATAAATACTTAAATAAATAATATAAATAATATAAATAATATAAATAATTAAATTTGTTATTTAAAGGTCTAAAACAGTATGTTTAATCCATCAACTACAGATGTTAGGCGCTTTTTTTGTCAAACTTATTATAAGTATCGCAATAAAACTGTTTTGACTCCCTTAGAAACTATAGCTTCACGTTGGTTGGTAGAACACCCTGAATACCATTTAGATTTAATAGATGAGCAAGCGGCTATCACTAAATTATATTCGTCTGAAGCAGGGTGTATTAATCCATTTTTACATTTATCTATGCATTTGTCTATCAGTGAGCAAGTTCAAGCTGATATTCCTATAGGCTTAAAACCTGCTTATGCCGCAGCTTTATCTAAAATAGGTGATCAACACCACACACACCATGCGATAATGGAGGTGTTAGGCCGTGTACTATGGGAGTCACAACGGTTTAATGTCCCGCCTAATATGTCGGCTTTTGTTGAAGGTGTACGCCGTTTGGTTTGACAAGTGCATTAAATAATGCATACTAAAGTATGTAATGTTAAAGCATACAATGCCATTATTGTTAGTTATTTTAATCCTACACCGTAAAGTAATTTATGATTTCAAATAAAATGTATACGGAAAAGAGTGATACCAAAACCGTCATTAATACCCATAATGGTAGTATGGGACGGGGATTTTATACGATTATGCTGGCGCAATTTTGTTCGTCTTTAGCTGACAATGCTTTATTTGTTGTTGTGGTTAAACTGCTAGGCGATTCGCCCGATTCTGATTGGAAAAAAGCAGCTTTAGTGCCTATGTTTGCCTTTTTCTATGTACTACTAGCACCATTTTTAGGGGTCTTTGCAGATTCACGTCCAAAAGGTAAGGTGATGTCTTACAGTAATTTGATTAAAGTATTGGGTTGTTTTTTAATGTTTACGCCTATTTCACCACTAATTGCATTTGCAGTGGTTGGTTTAGGGGCTGCGGCTTATAGCCCAGCAAAGTACGGTATTTTAACTGAATTATTGCCTACTTCTAAATTAATTAAAGCAAACGGTTGGATTGAAGGTTTAACGATTTTATCAATTATTTTGGGAGTCGTGTTGGGTGGTCAGTTGGTAGGCGACACTATGACGAGCTATTTTTCGCTAATTGATTTGCCTTACCTTGATAAACCAGAACAAATAGCAATTGTAATTTTGTTACTTATTTATGCTTTAGCAGCTTTATTTAATAGGGGTATTCCTCGTACTGATGCCCCATTGATTCCTATGCCTAAAAATCAATTAATAGTCATTAAAGATTTTTTTAAGTGTAACAGTGCTTTATGGACCGATAAACTTGGACAAATTTCTCTTGCCACTACTACATTATTTTGGGGAGTTTCAGCAAATTTACGTTATATTGTCTTGGCTTGGGCTGCTGTATCTTTAAGTTATGATACGACCCAAGCAACCAGTTTAGTTGCTGTTGTAGCAATTGGTACGGCATTTGGTGCGGTTTATGCTTCTTTGAAAATGCGTTTAGATGAAGCACCTAAGGTAATGAATTTAGCGATTTTAATGGGGTTATTAATCATAGCTATGTTGGCGATTCGTAATGATGTGACTCTTCCGTTTATTGGAGCATTTCAAGTAAAAGCCTTGTGGTTTGCTATTCCATTTTTAATTATTTTGGGAGGTATAGGGGGCTTTATTGTTGTCCCTATGAATGCTTTATTGCAACACCGTGGGCATAGTTTAATGGGAGCGGGACGTAGTATTGCTGTACAAAATTTCAACGAGCAAGCCTGTATTTTAGTACTTGGCTTTAGCTATACTTTTGCTACTGGTGCTGGCTTTCCTATGTATGCTACTTTACTATCGTTTGGGGGGTTAGTTGCTGGGGTGATGTGGTTAATTAAACGCTTACATAACTATAATTTACGCCGCTATCCTAAAGATTTGGCTATTCTCTTAAATAAAGCACGTGAAATTGAGCATTAAATAAGATTAATTGGCATTGCTACTTTAACCATATTAAAGTAGCAATGCCCTATTTTTAAGTAGCAATACCGATTAATTTAATTAAGTAGGTATTAATTAAATACTATGCATATTTAATTTTAGTATTTATTTAATATTTATTTAATATTTATATGTCAAATCGCTTCTATATTTTATTTGATTCGTGGCTTATGTTTAAGCGTAAATTAGCCCATTTAATTCACAGTATTTTAAATACACCACGTTTAGAGCAAACCAGTCCTTTGAGAGGGTGGCTAATTTTGTTGGTGATGTTTTTCATATTTTCACTAATTTTTGGGTTTATTTGGGTATCATACTTTTACCAAAGTACTCAAGCCGCTCAATCTTTACAAGAAAATACACACAAAATTGCCGCCCATATTCAAAGACGTTTATTACAAGATATTCAAACAGCACAATTATTACCTTACTTAACGAATAAGCCTTATACAACGAATCAAATACCGCCGCCAAATAGATCGAATAACGTATTAAATAATGGATTAAATAATGGATTAAATTTAGCATTAACACATAAAATAAAACAACTACAAGCTGACCGCCCCGATATATTAAGAGTGCAATATTGGTATTCTAATGATTTAGCAGGGTGTATATCACAGTGTCAATTATTACAAGATTTTATTTCTCAAGCTGCCCCGCACAATATCGTTAGCTCCGATGCTAGTTTAATACCTGATATCTCTAAACACACATTGATATCACTAAGTTCTAATCAAGCGGAACTATTTAGTTCGCCTTATAGTTTGCCTTATGTTGTTAAAACACTTGATAAAGTACTTGATACGAGTGCCCAAGTTATAGATTTATGGCTTATGCAAGTTCATGGTGTGGGTTACCGTTATATAAGGCTTACTTATAGTTTGCAGCGAATTTTATCTCAAACTACCCAACAGTTTGATTTGGATACTGACACGGCTTTTTTATTACCAAATGGTCAGTTAATCGTTGAAAATAAGCTATTTCAACGAAAATTTGCTGGACAGTCAGCCATTAGTCTTCTTAAGATACCGGGGCTTTCTTTACAATTTAAATTGATTGACTTTGCAGTCTCAACCTCATTTTTGCCCAATTTTTTAACCAATACTGTTTCATCTTTAGCCGCTTTATTAGTATTTTCGGTATTATTATTGTGCATTGATGTACGCAAACGATTACAAGTGCAAAGTGTACTTGAGCAACAATATGCCTTACAAAAAGCAATGGAAGATTCTTTGGTAACAGGGCTACGGGCGCGTGATTTTTTGGGTATAACTATTTATGTTAATCCTGCGTTATGCCGTATGCTGGGATTCTCTATGACAGAACTTGTAGGGTGTCCTTTACCCATGCCGTATTGGCCACCTGAAGAGACACCTGAATATCAAGCAAGGTATAAACAGCCATTACCCGTTGATAATATCCATTCAAATGGCTTTGAAACTATTTTTATGCGTAAAGATGGTGTTCGCTTCCCCGTATTAATTTTTGAAGCCCCTCTACTCAATGCTCAAGGTATACAAACAGGCTGGATGAGTTCTATTGTAGATACAACGTATCAAAAAAATATAGAGCTTATTACGCGACAACAACAAGAGCAATTGGCCCAGCAAGCACGGTTAGCGACTATGGGTGAATTGTCTAGTACGTTGTCTCATGAGTTAAACCAGCCATTGGCCGCTATTTCTAGTTATGCAACAGCTACTTTAAATATGCTTGAATCAGGTATGGCTCAACCCAATGATGTCCAAGAAGGACTTTTGCGTATTAGTAAGCAGGCACAGCGGGCTGGTTTAGTCATTCGTAGTATCCATGATTTTGTACGACGAAAGAACTCTGTGCGAGAGACTGTTGATTTAAGCATAGTATTAAAAGGCATATATCCTTTAATTGAATTACAGGCTAAACATTTAAAAACTCAAGTTGTGTTGAAGTCAGCACAGATTATTCCTGACGTATTGATTGACCGTTTAATGTTAGAACAAGTGATGCTAAACTTAACTCGCAATGCTATGGAGGCTATGAAACATTTACCTATTAATGACCGTAATCTCTCTATCAATATTCAGCATTATCAGACCAATACTGAAAGTAAAGTTCATTTTTGCGTATCTGATTGTGGTGATGGTGTTACAGATGAGCTGGGACAAAAGATATTTAGTGCTTTTTTTAGTACTAAAGAAGAGGGTATGGGTATGGGTTTAGCAATTTGTCGTACTGTTATTGAAGCAGCACATGGCCGTTTATGGTACGAAAATACTAGTAAAGGTTGTAATTTTATTGTTGAGTTACCTGCACACTATTCATAATATTCATAATAGTTATAAATTCTATAAAATATTTTGAAGATATTTTGAAGATATTTTGAAGATATTTTAAAAAAAGCAACAAAAATAATATTTATTTATATATTTTTGTGTACAGTTAAACGTTTTTTATTTTGAAGCCGTAAAATAAGGTATGAACCAAGAAATAATCTCTCAACCAGACAATTTAATTGTGCCAGTTGCACCCTCTGATACTGCACTTTTTTCCAGTTTTAACTTAGATCCACGTTTAGAATCAGCAGTATTGGCAATGGGTTATACCGTTGCAACTCCTATTCAAACGCAAGCCATTCCTTTAGTTATGAAAGGATTTGATGTAATGGGGGCGGCACAAACTGGAACAGGTAAAACAGCTGCTTTTTCTTTACCTATTTTGCACCGTATGTTACCTTTGGCAAGCAGTAGCCCTAGCCCTGCCCGCCACCCTGTTCGGGCTTTAATTCTCGCACCTACCCGTGAATTAGCGGATCAAATTTATGTTAATTTGTGTGATTATGCTAAAAAAACCCCTATTAAAACAGCAGTGGTGTTTGGTGGAATGGATTTTAAGCCACAAGAGGCGCAATTGCGTGCTGGCGTAGATGTTTTAGTAGCAACACCAGGACGCTTACTAGACCATGTTACAAGTAAAGTATTAAATCTGTCGCAAGTCAGTATGTTGGTACTTGATGAAGCTGACCGTATGTTGGATATGGGGTTTATGCCTGATTTAGACCGCATTGTTGCATTGTTGCCCAAAACGCGTCAAACTTTATTATTTAGTGCTACTTTTAACGAAGGTATTCGTAAATTAGCCCAAACATTTTTAACACAAACGCCGCATTACATTGAAACAGCTAAGCGTAACGCAACCGCAACTAATGTCAAGCAATGTGTGATTGAAGTACAGGGTGATAAAGATTCAGTTTTAATTGCTTTGCTCAAACAAAATACTCAAGATTCTAAATTTTTTAAAGATTCTACGCAAAATTCTACTACAAATAATACTCCATTACGTACTACACAACAAACCATTGTATTTGTAAACAGTAAGTTAGGCTGTACTAGGATAGCACGCACCTTACAAAAGGTAGGTTTGCGTGCTGAAGCCATACACGGTGACCGCAGCCAACAAGAACGTTTAGCTACATTAACCGCTTTTAAAGCCAATCAAATTGATGTATTGGTAGCTACTGATGTGGCTGCACGTGGCTTAGACATTGCTGAACTGCCTTGCGTAATTAACTATGATGTACCTTACCATGCTGAAGATTATGTTCACCGTATTGGCCGAACAGGCAGGGCAGGGGCTAACGGTTCTGCTTATACTTTGTGTGCTTCCAATGAAATGCCTGCTTTGATTGATGTAGAAAACTTTATTAAGCATACCCTTGTGCGTGAAGCTACACCCCGTATAGATGATACAGAGCAAGAACGCATACGTGAGCTACGCAAGCGTCGCCGTGAATTATCCCTAGATAACGATTATTTTGGACGCTATGAACCCAAGTCTATACAACATAAAAAAAATGATGATCCATTGTTTAGCCAATTGTATATACCTAAAGCTGTAGATGCATCATTGCAACCGCCTCTAAGTACTGTTATTACAAAAAACAAAAATAAATCTGTAGTGGCGGCACTATTGGGCGGGTTTAGTAACCATTAATTATTAAAACATTAAAAGGTGTGTAGCCAAAGAATATAGTTTTTTATTTTTTATTGAATTAAATTTTTGATAGAAACAGGCGTTGCACCCCATAACTCCTCTAAGTGATAATAATCACGAATAGTGGGCTGCATAATGTGTACCACTACAGCACCTAAGTCTACCAGTACCCACTCACCTGTTTCTTCGCCTTCAATGCTTAATACTTCACCGCCGGCTGCTTTTACTTTTTCGCGCACATGGTTAGCCAGCCCGCGAGTTTGACGGTTACTGCTTCCATTACAAATGATAACCCGTTCAAATAAACTGGTTAAACGGGACGTGTCAAATGCCTGTAAATTGTGTGCTTTTAAATCCTCTAAAGCATCTACAGCGATAGCTAATAATGTTTGGGTATCTATTAATAAAGTGGTCATAAGTTTGAATTTTTGTTAAATATATAGCCGATGGTATGTAATATATTCAGCAATGTTAGGAGGAACATCGGTATCAATTAATTTTTTTTGTGCTAATTTAGCACGAATTAAGGTTGATGACAGTGTCATAGACGGCATATCTAAAATATCTACAGTATTAAAACGAGGCAAAGCTTCTAACACTACAGATGGCAATTGTACCGCTTGTGTGTCTCTAGCAACTACTGCTAAACGGCATAACAGCAACAAGTCTTGCCAATTATGCCAAGTATCTAGTTTGTTTGCTTGGTCAGCACCTATAATCAGCGTATAGTCTTGATTAGGGTAATGATTAATTAGGTATTTTAGTGTATCTATGGTGTAAGTAACGCCGCTGCGTTCTATTTCACAGGCTTCTACTGCAAAACGCTTGACAGTTTGGTTAATATTGAATGCACAATCACGCCGATTGAGTTCCTCTACTGCTAAATGACACAATGCTAGGCGGTGTCGGCTATCAAGCAGGGCAGATTTTTGCCAAGGTTGTCCAGCAGGCATTAAATCAACACGCGTTAAAGCTAATTGTGTTAAAGCTATATTTGCTACTGCCAAATGAGCCCAGTGCGGTGGATTAAACGATCCACCTAATAAACCAATACGCGGACGATGAACAGAAGTAAGATTCAAAATAAATAAGAGTTGGTGCTCCCGACACGAATTGAACGTGTGACCCTCTCCTTAGGAGGGAGATGCTCTATCCACTGAGCTACGGAAGCCAATTTAACATAAAATCACATCATACCAATCATTACGCTTATATTTATAAGGTTTAGTCAATTTTTTAAACAATGTCTAATATTAATATATTACTAGTGAAGTTTATTAAAGAAGTTTATTAAAAAAAAGTTTATTGAAAGAAATACTCATTTATGAAGCTTAAATACACATCCAGTAAAACTTATTCTCATGATATAGGCTTATCAGTAGCATTTAGACAATGGCGTGCTACATCACATTGTCGATTTTTACATGGGTATGCTTTAGGATTTAAATTTACTTTTTCAGCCTTCATATTAGATGATAATGGCTGGGTGATTGATTTTGGTTCAATGAAAAGTTTAAAGCAAAAATTAATTGATTACTTTGACCATAAACTGATTGTTGCATCTGATGACCCACAATTGAGTTTGTTTAGGGCTATGCATGATGCACAGTTATGTGATTTAATCATCACAACGACAGGAACAGGGTGTGAAAATTTTGCTAAACTGTGTTATGACATAGCCCATCAATGGTTAAATGACAATGGACATTCACCGCGTTGCAGTTTAGACAGTGTAGAAGTAAAAGAACACGGGGCAAATGGTGCAACTTATGGTATTTAATGGTTTATCGCCAAGCCATTACAACAATGTTACCTTCATCTGTTTGACTTGAGGCGCTGCATAAACCTTCAAATACATGGTTTATTGCCGTATAACTGCTATTAAAACCGCCTTTTTTAGTCGTCCCTGTTGTACCTAAACCACTAAACAGATTAACAGTCATTATTCCTTGTGGCGTTAAGCAAGCCCGACACGCTTGATAAAACTCAATACTGTCTAACACAGGCCCTTGTGCTTTAGCATCATACAAATCTATTTGTAGCACATCAACACTGTTATGATGAGTAGCATCATTAACCCAATCATTGGCATCGGCTTGAACGACTGATAAGCGTGAATCGTTTGGCATTAATTTAAAAAATTGGCGGCACGCGACAATGACTTTTGGATTTAGTTCTACGGCTGTAATACAGGCGTTTTGATAAGTACGATAACAATACTTAGTTAAACTACCTGCCCCTAAGCCTAGTTGAACAATATGTTGTGTCGTAAGTTCGCGTTCAATAACCTGTGTTTGCCACATCATCATATTGCGGGTATATTCAATTTCTAGCTTCCACGGTCTGGCTATTCGCATTGCCCCTTGTATCCAAGGGGTATAGCCTAAATGTAAATACCTTACGCCGTCAAATTCAGAAATATTGACTTCATCGTAACGAATCGTTTTACGTGTTGTAGCCATAATAATTTATATTTTTATAATTTATAAATTCTCTACTTTTGGGAAAGTATGTATTAACCAATCCATCAAATTTTTAACCGTACCTTGTGTAAGGTCTATTAGCCCCGCTCCGATTACCCCTGCTAAATTAGTACCTGGTGTCTCTTGAAAAGCTAAATAAGTAGCCAGTTCAGCTTTTTGACGACGTACATCTTTAAACTTAGTAGGTTTTGGTAAATTTTCAATACACGCTTCAGCATATTTTAATAAGATTTCTTCTTCAGACTTGAGATTGCTTTTAATAAAATATTCTAAATAACCTTCATCAGCATTATTTGGCATAATCCAAATATTGATGTCTGGAAGTTTTCTAGCTGTAGCATCTCTAAAAATGAACCCTTCATGTGTTTTTTTATTGATATTTTCAAAATAAGTATAGCCTTGTGATTTAATTTTTTCACCAGTTTCGCCATTAATTTTTTCACTAATTTGTTTAATCGTATTTTTTACGCCACCACCACTTTTTATAGAATCTGCATCAATAATTAAAGCAATTTTTAATAATTTCTGACTCTCTAAAAGTTTTATCATCGTAGGTAATTTATCTATAGCATTGCCTTTACCACCCTGTTTAGTAGATTTATCGTTTTTATCAACTTGTTCAGTAGGCTCAATTATTTTAATATCAGGCGTTACACCTTTTTCTAGAAAATAGTTTTGTTTTAGTAGCTTCTCAAAAAAAGACTTGTCTGATTCAGCTTCAACCAATAAAATATTATGGTTATTTTTCATAATACTATCTGACCTCCATATTCATACTAATTAAATCAGCCAATTCTTCTTCACTATATTCAGTAGCAATCACTGCATTTAAATTATTTTTTGCGGCACTGCGACCCATTTCTATAAGAACACCTTCAACCTCATCATTTTTTAAAACCTCTTCAGAAAATGATTCTACACAGTCTTTACTGTGTGTCGTTGCAAATACTTGGATATTAAAATCTTTCGCCAGCTTAAAAATCAATGCCCATACTTTGGGTTGAATGGAATAATGCAAACCATTTTCAAATTCATCAATCAACAAAAAACCATCTTTGGCTGATATTAAATTTAATATTAAAGACAATATACGCAACATACCATCGCCCATACTGCTTAAAGGTATTTTTTTATCTTCACCAAACAGTTTAACCATCGCTAAGCGAGAGTTAGGTTGATAACCCTTAAATTGAGAAAAATGGTCTTCTACAGACGCAACAAACTGCAAAGCCTCAAAATCCGGATGAATAATTTTTAATGCTTCATATATATATTTTTCATCAGAACTAAAGCCTACTTTATCCCACATCTTTCCTAACTTATTCATCAATAAACTAGAAATACTACTTGATACATACTTACAGTTTATTAAATCTAAATTCACCATAATATCCTGCTGATTAAAGGGGCTATACATTCCTTCTAGTAATCGGTACATTAATTTGTTATTTTTAGCTACAGCAATTGATTGCACTACGTTAAGATTAAAAGATAAATTGTAGTTTTCTTTGGAGATTATTTCTTTGGAGATTAATTTATTTTGTGTGGAGACTATAACTGATCCATCTTTTTGCTCTTTACGCTCTTCATACCGTTCTAGTAAGCTATGATGAATATTTAATGTATCACCATCAATACCACCAATACTAATCGTAATACTATCAAAGTCTGGAAACTTTCGTCCAGAAAAAAAATGTTGATAGTGTACTGGGAAAGTTTCTATATTTTTATCATCTAACGACACTGCCTTTACAGATTGTCTTTCATAATGAGATAAAGAAATTTTCTCTAATAAATTTGGATTTGCACAGCCCGCATAAACACGCAAAGCTTCCAACACCGTACTTTTACCTGAATTGTTTTTGCCTACAATTAAATTAACATTGCCTAGTTTTTTAATCTCTAGGTTTTCAAGCATTCTAAAATTTTCAATTTTTAATGAACTCAATCTTGGTTTCATAGTCGTATCTCTGTTAATTAATTTTTAAACGATTAGACTTTTTTAAAGCTGTATTTATCAAATAAAGCCTATCATTTTAAAAGTATTTTAGGTAATGTTAAAATATCACTGATACAAGAAATTTAACACGAATTAAAGCGATGATAAAATTAACTTATTCATGCAAAACTTGCAATAGCGAAAATATTATTAAAAATGGTAAGAATAGAGCAGGTTCACAGACGTATAAATGTAAAGATTGTTCAAATTA
>JBEDNN010000010.1:0-64477 GCA_041170585.1 Pseudomonadota bacterium
AATAAGGCATTGCTACTTTAATATGGTTAAAGTATATATTTCTAAAATTTTCTTAGCAAAATAAAGCTTGCGTAAGATAAAAAACACAATAACTATTTTTAAGTAGCAATACCAATAATAAAAATAATAATAATACTAAAAAAATAATAAAAAACTAATAAAAAAGTAATCGCGTATAAATTATTGAATATATCCGTTAAACTAACTGCTTGACTAAATATATTTTAAATATATTTTAAATATATTTTATAGACAAACAAGTTTAATTTTGACTAACCTAAAACGCTCTATTGTGTGTTATCTATGATGTTATTTGAATTTCCCTTACATGAAAGAACACGTTTATTTTTGCGTTTAGAAAACATTTTTATTCGTTTTCGCCAATTAGCTAATGTACAAGAAAAAGCCACTGATCATGCTGCATTGGGTGTTTTATTTGAACTGCTGGACATTATTGCAGTACGATCTGATTTAAAATCAGAGTTATTACAAGAAATTGAAAAACAGCGTGTTGCTTTAGCACAGTATCAAGGTATGTCGGGCGTTGATATAGATTTATTATCACAAATGTTGATTGATTTAGATACAGCATATAGTCAGTTAATTAATTGGACTCAACGGTTTGGACAAGTATTGCGAGACAATGAATGGTTTGCTGCGATTCGTGCTAGAAATGGTGTACCTGGTGGTATGTGTGAGTTTGATTTACCCAATTACCATAGTTGGCTCAATCTATCGCCTCAACATCGGTCTAGTCATTTAGGCAAATGGTTATCTTCATTTGGCCCTTTAGAAGCCTGTTTGTTGTTGTCATTACGTATTTTACGGGGGGGCACACCAGTTGATGTATTGGCAATCAAAGGTCAAATACAACATGATATACGCAGTAAACATTTTCAATTGATGCGAGTTTGGGTTCCGCTTGAATACACAGTTGTTCCCGAAATTAGTGCAAGTCGGCATGTAATTTGGATTCGGCTTATGCAACAATCAACAGAGTTTAAATCTAATCCCGCTGAATACGATGTTCCTCTAAAAATTGCACTGTGTTCTTTGTGAGTCTAATATTATGGTCACTACAGTTCAATGTCCGTGTTGTAAAAAGCGTGCTGTGTATCACGACAGTAATCCAGCACGGCCATTTTGTAGTCAGCGTTGTAAAAATATTGATTTAGGTGCTTGGGCTAGTGATGCCTTTGTGATTCAAGGTTCATCGCCAACATCTATTGAAGCGTTAGAACAATTAAATATGGCTTTAGGTGATAGGCAGGATTAATCAGTATTGTATATTTTTTATATTAAATAGCCTTGATAAACGTTAATTATCAAGGCTATTTGTTTTAATATTTAAGTATATGTTTTAATATATGTTTTAATATATGTTTTAATATATTTTTGATATATTAAAAATTTAAAGCATAGGTTGTAATTTATAGTTTATGCGTCATTTTGCGTGGCTGTGTAAGCAGTTCTGGTTTTAGTAGGGCTTCAACATCGGCTGCACTCATAATACCTAAAGTTTGAGCACATTCAGCAATACTTTTACCTGTTGCCAAAGCGGTTTTACCTAATAAAGCTGCTTTTTCATAACCAATAATTGGATTCAATGCCGTAACTAGAGTGGTTGAATTGCGTACGCGTTCTGCTAATAATGTACGGTTTGCTTGGATACCTTCAATACAATTAGTTTGTAAAGTACCGCAAGCATGGGTTAAATGAGTAATGCTTTTAAACAAGCTCCAGCCCATAATCGGTTCAAACGCATTAAGTTGTAATTGACCTGCTTCAGCAGCCATTGTGACTGTAATGTCATTACCAATCACTTCAAAAGCAACTTGGTTCATCACTTCAGGAATAATAGGATTAACTTTGCCCGGCATAATAGATGAACCTGCTGCTTTAGCAGGTAAAAATATTTCGCCAAAACCTGCTTGTGGACCGCTAGACAATAAACGCAAGTCATTGCATGTTTTACTAAGTTTAACGGCGATACGTTTTAATACGCCTGATACCTGCACAAATGCCCCACAATCTTGAGTCGCTTCAATTAAATTAGCCGCCCGTTTAAGCGGCTGTCCAGAGCTTTTAACTAAATAAGCAATAGCTAAATCAGCATAATCAATATCGGTATTAATGCCTGTACCAATTGCAGTTGCACCTAAGTTAATTTCTTGCAATAAATTTTTTGCTTCAAGCAAGCGTAAAATATCTTCACCAATCATAATATTGAACGTATTAAATTCTTGGCCTAAAGTCATCGGCACGGCATCTTGTAATTGCGTGCGTCCGATTTTTAAAATATCATCAAACTCATGGGCTTTGTTCTGAAAAGCACCTTTTAAATGCTCCATTGCCACTAATAATTTATCAATGCTGTAGCATAAAGCCAGACGTACTGCGGTTGGATACACATCATTGGTACTTTGTGAGGCATTAACATGGTCATTTGGGTGTAAAAACTCATATTCACCTTTAGCATGTCCCATTAGTTCCAAGCCACGGTTGGCAATGACTTCATTGGCGTTCATATTAGTGCTAGTACCTGCACCGCCTTGTATGACATCAACTACAAATTGTTCGTGTAAGTTACCTGCAATGAGTTCATCGCAGGCAGCAATAATCGCTTTGGCATGCATACTATTTAAAGTACCTAGCTCAAAATTCGCTTGTGTTGCTGCTTTTTTAACATGCCCTAGGGCGATAATTAAATCAGAACAAGAACCTATTTTCGAACCGGTAATCGGGAAATTTTCTAAAGCACGGAGTGTATGTACGCCCCAATAAGCTGTATTAGGAATATTGCGTTCACCTAGAAAATCATGTTCTAAACGAGTATTTGTTGTACTAGTAATCATATTAATCCTTGGAAAAACTATAAAAAATAAATAAGGTAAAGTAGAAGTAAATAAAAAATAAATAAAAAATAAATAAAAATAAATAAGTAAAAATAAAGTGGTGTTTTACTTAAAAAATGATTTTAAGGCTTAATAATAAAAATAGAATAAAAAAGAATAAAAAAAGAATAAAAATAGAATAAAAATAGAATAAAAATAGAATAAAAGTACTCATTTATTCACAAAGTGTAATGCTTTAAATATATATTTAAATACTATTAGTACAACTACAAGTAATATCATGCTCTAAAATCGTGAGATTATGACTCCTAAAACGACTTCAACAGACGAATCAATCAATGAATTTAAATTGAACAGTACAAGCACTGTTTTGTTAGATAAATTGACGCATACAACAGGGCTGTTGCACTACTTTAAACACAAACGTATTAGCGATTATATATTTGCCTTGTTTGCACTAAGTGCAGCATTTTATTGGTTTATTGTTAATACTAATATGGATATTTATGAGCAATTTATTTTAGTGGGTGTTGCATTAAGTAGTGTTCTATTGGGTTGGGCATGGCGACCTTTGCAAGTATTAATGGCTGCGGTGGCTGTTTTTTCTGTATGGGCAGTGGGTTTGTATGCTGGGCAATTAAATAATGCTGAACACGTATTTTTACTTAAATATCTATTAAATAGCCAGCGTGCCATTGCATTTATGGGAATTAGTTTTGTATTGTCGTTGTGTGCTTATTGGTTAGGACTGTTGGCACATAAGCCCCGTGCGTTGTGGACAGGGACAGCATTGTCGTGGATTGCAATAGGCTTTGGCTTTTTAGGTCTAATGACGCGTTGGCATGAAAGCCACTTGTTGGGTACAGATATTGGGCATATTCCAGTCAGTAATTTATATGAAGTATTTATATTATTTGCTTTATTAACAGCAGCTTTTTATTTGTATTATGAAGATAAATACCAAGCCCGTACATTAGGCGGTTTTGTGATGCTAGTCGTAGTTGCTGCGGTAGTGTTTTTATTTTGGTACAGTATTGACCGTCAAGCACACGAAATAGCCCCTTTAGTGCCTGCACTACAAAGCTGGTGGATGAAAATACACGTGCCTGCCAATTTTATTGGCTACGGGACATTTAGTGTATCAGCAATGGTCGCATTTGCTTATTTAGTGAAGCATTATGCCGAGCAAACGCAGCACAGTTTACGGAGTAGTATTGTGCCATTATTTGTTTTAGGTGTATTGTTGTTAATCGCACCTGTTATTTTTCGTAAAAACATAGACACTTTGGCTTTGGAATGGTGGTTTATTTATTTTGGTGTTAGTAGCCTGATTGTTGGCGGTATTTTATTAGCCCGTAGACGTATTGCCCAAGTGTTACCTGCTTTTGAAGTGTTAGACGATATTATGTATAAATCAATTGCGGTTGGTTTTGCATTTTTTACCGTTGCAACTATTTTAGGGGCCTTATGGGCAGCTGATGCGTGGGGTACTTATTGGCAGTGGGATCCAAAAGAAACATGGGCTTTAATTGTTTGGCTTAATTATGCGGCGTGGTTACACTTGCGTTTTATTAAAGGAATGCGTGGTGTTATAGCGAGCTACTGGGCATTAGTTGGTTTATTAATCACAAGTTTTGCTTTTTTAGGCGTTAATATGTGGCTAAGCGGTTTACACAGTTATGGGGCGTTATAAATACATAAATACATAAATACATAAATACATAAATACATAAATATATTTTTAT
This sequence comes from Pseudomonadota bacterium, assembly GCA_041170585.1. Classification (GTDB taxonomy): domain Bacteria; phylum Pseudomonadota; class Gammaproteobacteria; order Burkholderiales; family Burkholderiaceae_C; genus JBDLSY01. Next base: position 4,601 of record JBEDNN010000010.1, read on the forward strand.
ATCATTTTTATTTTCGGTTTTATTTTTAACTTTCCTGTTTTTTATTTTTTATCAATAATATTGACATAGGATATTACGATGACTACTTTAAGTTTGCCGATTTCTTCGCGTGCTTTATCAATAGGTACGACCAGCTTAAATACTTTGATGTCAGGGCTTGTGTCTTCGGCACATGGTAGCATTGAGGCTTATATTAGTGCGGTGAATAAAACGCCTTTGTTGTCCTTAGAAGAAGAGCAAATTTTAGCCAGACGTTTGCGTGACCAAGATGACTTAGAAGCAGCTCAACGCTTAGTCATATCGCATTTACGGCTAGTCGTTAGTACGGCACGTAGCTACTTAGGTTATGGTTTGCCGCACGCTGATTTAATACAAGAGGGCAATGTAGGCCTAATGAAAGCAGTACGTCGCTTTGATGTCGACCGTGGTGTTCGCTTGGTTAGCTTTGCTTTACATTGGATTCGTGCTGAAATTCATGAATATATTATTAAAAACTGGCGTATGGTTAAAGTAGCAACTACTAAAGCTCAACGCAAATTGTTTTTTAATTTACGTAGTTTAAAAGCCGCTACAGAAGCTAATCGTATTGGCGATGATCAAGGCCGTATTGGCTTGTTTGAGTTAGATGTTCAACAGATTGCTAAATCTTTGAATGTTGCTGAATCAGATGTGCGTGAAATGGACGTCCGCATGAACGGTGCTGATGTTTTACTTGACCCAGTTAGTGAAGACGGTGAAACAAGTTTTGCACCAATCACGTGGTTAGATGATGAGCGTACTGAACCGACACAGGTTATAGCACGTAAAGAACGTGAAAATTTGGTGACAGTAGGTGTGCCTAATGCGTTAATGCAATTAGATGAACGCAGTCAAAGAATTGTTAAAAGTCGCTGGTTAGCTGCAGACGGTGAATCTTTAACACTACACGATTTAGCAGCTGAATTTAATGTAAGTGCTGAAAGAATACGACAAATTGAAGCGGCTGCTTTAAAGAAAATGCGTCTATTAATGAGTTAAACCTAGGGCTTGGCTTGTATAAAATAAGGTGTTTGACTACTTTTGCGTTAGTCCTAAAACAAGCACAGACTAAATCTAGTGTTTTTGTAATAAACGTGCAGCGTCCAAAGCAAAATAAGTCAAAATACCATCAGCACCCGCACGCTTGAATGCCAATAAGCCTTCCATCATTGTTTTATCATGGTTAAGCCAACCTTTCTCTGCTGCTGCTTTAATCATGGCATATTCGCCACTCACTTGGTATACAAACGTGGGTACACCGAATGCTTGCTTAACACGGTATAAAATATCCAAATAAGGCATACCTGGTTTTATCATTACCATATCAGCCCCTTCAGCAATGTCTAAAGCGACTTCTCTTAGGGCTTCATCACTATTGGCACAGTCCATTTGATAGGTGTTTTTATCAGCAGTACCTAAATGATTAGCACTGCCGACTGCATCGCGAAATGGACCATAAAAACTACTGGCATATTTAGCAGAATACGCCATAATTTGAGTATGAATATGTTTGTGGGCTTCTAAACCCAGACGAATAGCCTGTATCCGTCCGTCCATCATATCACTGGGAGCAATAATATCAGCCCCTGCATTTGCGTGCATAATGGCCATTTTTGTTAATAAAATAATTGTTTCATCATTTAAAATATAGCCATCTTTATCTAATATACCGTCTTGCCCGTGGCTAGTATACGGGTCTAATGCAATATCAGTGAGTATGCCTAAATTTGGGTGAGCCGCTTTAATGGCTTTAATGGCTTTAGGAACTAAGCCTTGATTATTCAATGCTTCACGCCCTTCAGGGTCTTTTAAATGCGATTCAATCACTGGAAATAATGCCAGTACAGGAATATTTAATTCAACGCAGTCACTAGCCGCTTTTAATGCACCGTCAATAGACAGACGGCACACACCCGGCATACTAGCAACAGGTTGTGATATACCATGGCCTTCTACTATAAAAATAGGATAAATTAAGTCATCAGAAGACAAACTATTTTCACGAATTAATCGCCGCGAAAAGTCATTGCGACGTGCGCGGCGTGGACGGTTTACCGGAAAGGGGGCAGGGGGTAAAAAATAGTTTGGCATCAAAATATTTTGTTTGTAATGAAATAAGCTATAAAATTTATGGGTAATGTTAAATTATAACTTTTACAATATTTATTTTGGTGTGTTATCTTACTAATTTTACTAATTACTTCTTAATTATTAAATTTCTTGTATCAGTGCTATTTGAACATTACCAATTTATGGTATTGCTACTTAAAAATAGTTTTTGTATTTTTTATCTAAAATAAGCCTTATTTTTGCTAAGAAAATATTATAAATATACGACTTAACCATATTAAAGTAGCAATGCCAAATTTATTAATAAAAATTTAATTAATAAAATTATTAAAGAAAAATTATTAATAAAATTCAATATGTTTTAATAATTGTTTGTGCAAGTGAACGTACTTTTGCATCGGGGCTATTTTTTAAAACAAGTTCAGCTTTAAGGCGAGTGTGTTCTAATGAATTTAAAAATGCTTGATCTTGCGAAATTATTGTAGGTACAACTACAGGAGATATAACAAGTGGCGTACGATCAACCCAATGGAAAGTAGCTAATGAAATACCAGTGACTAATACAGTGGTGATTATTGTGTAATAAGACAATAATTTGACTATGACACGGTTATCCTTAAATTTCCAGCCCAATCCCGCAATGGTTAAAATAAGTCCTAAAGGGGTTACCCAGCTAGCGATAGGCACTTTTGGAAAAGTAATGTGTTGTATTGCTCCTGTAAAAAAACCAATACCTAGTGATAAAAAAATACTAATTAATAGTATATCTAATACAGATTCACTAGGAGCATCACCTTGTGCAGCCAAATATTCATCAATAAAATTACCAATAATAAATAAACTAATACCGATTGTAGCGACAATCAGCGAGCGTATATGACGGTCAAAAAAGCCGTTATTAACTGAACCTGATATAAGTGAACCGCCTGTGCATTTACATAATAAAGCGATATGGCGTAGTTGAAATGTGCTGATATGATACATATTAAATGATTTAGGTATGATTACTAATATTACCGCTAGTTACCAAAGCTATGGGTAATAATCAAGCAATTGTTACGATTTTTTTATTTAAAATGGCATTATGAACACATTAACGACAATCCCTATACCCTCTATATCTATTTTAAATAAAGACAACATTTATCGCAATGAAGCGCACAGTGAAGCAATTAATAACGAAACAATAAATGAAACAATAAATGAAACAATAAATGAAATTATAAATGAAATTATAAATGAAACTGAACTAACGCCTTCTCCTAGTACGCTTGGTTTACGCTTAAAAACAAATAAAAATAGTTTAAATGAAGCTATTGAGTTACTGTCTTCTATGCGATTTTCTATCGCTTTGTTAATGTTGGTAGCCTCTGCTAGTGTGATAGGTACAGTCGTAGAACAAAATAAGCCGTGGGTTAATTATGTGAATCAGTTTGGAGTATTTTGGGCAGAAATACTCCAAAATCTAGGTGTATTTTCAGTGTATAACGCGTGGTGGTTTTTATTAATAATGGCTTTTTTAGTGGTATCTTTAGTATTGTGTTTATTACGAAATGTGCCTCCTATGTTACGAGAAATGCGTAGTTTTAAGACACGTATGGGACGTGTGGGAGTATTAGCACACCCTCATCGTGGTCAAAGCATTCAGCCCGCTAATTTATTAGATACACACAACGCTGTTATTGCCCATTTAAAACAAGCAGGTTATCGCTTTAATAGTCAATTACGTGGTGATACACTCACTGAACAAATGATTGCCGCTAAAAAAGGGACAACCAATCGTTGGGGTTATATTTTAGCCCACAGTGGAATGGTGATTGTTTTAGTAGGCGGACTTTTAGACAGTGAATTGCCTTTAAGATTAGTCGGTTTAGTTCGTGGGGCAGTCCCTATACAAGACAATCAGTTAATTTCGCAGGTTCAGTCTGTGAGCCGCCTACCGTTAAATAATCCTAGTTACCGCGCAAATGTATTAGTACCTGAAGGTGCAAGTACGCAAAATGCTGTGGTTAATTATCAAGATGGTGTATTGATTCAGCCGTTACCGTTTGAATTAACATTAAAAAAATTTAATGTCGAGTATTATTCCACTGGAATGCCAAAATTATTTACTAGTGATGTGATTGTTCGCGACCCTGATACGGGTAAAAGTTTTGAGAAGAAAATTATTGTCAATGAACCCTTAAATTACAAGGGTGTAACAGTTTATCAAAGTAGCTTTGATGATGGTGGTAGTCGCTTACAACTTAAGGCTTACCCATTGACAGGGCAAAAAAACGATACTTTTTCGTTAAAAGGCATCGTTGGCAACAATATTTTATTAGCCAATCGCTCTGCTTTAACTATAGAATTGTCAGCGTATCGACCTATTAATGTAGAAGATTTTTCTAACACAGTTTTAACTAAGCCTTCTACTGTATCCGATAATTTGAATACCGTATTAGGTGTGCCTGCCCCCCGCAACAAACACTTGCGTAACGTAGGGCCTTCCGTTATGTATAAATTACGCGACAGTGCAGGTCAAGCAAAAGAATACCATGCCTATCAATTACCGATTAAATTAGGTGATGAGGGTCAAATTGAAGAGTCAGCACAGGCTATATTACTGCTGGGTATGCGAAATACGCCGAGTGAAGCCTTTAAGTTTATACGGTTTCCAGCTGATGAAAATGGTACCGCATTAGAATATATGCGTTTAAGAGCTGCACTGGCTAATCCAGTTATACAACAGCGTGCAGCCTCGGCCTTTGCTTTAAAAAGTGCTGCTGGAGAACGGCGAAGTATTGAATCAAGACAGCAATTACAGATGAGTGCTGAAAAGGCTTTAAGTATGTTTGCTGGCACGGCTAAATCAGGTGGTTTTACGGCAATTGCGGCATTTATTGATAAAAATGTGCCTAAAGCACAAGCAGAAACTATGGCAATGGTTATTTTAAGAGTATTGTCGGGTGTTGCTTGGGACGTATGGCAGCAAGCAAGAATTGAAGCAGGATTGCCTATTTTAGATAACACAGAAGCTAATCAATTGTTTTTACAAACGGCTTTAACAGCGTATAGCGACAGTTTTTTATTGGGTGCACCTTTTATACTTCAATTAGAAGAGGCTCAACATAAGCAAGCCAGTGTGTTTCAGGTGACTAAAAGTCCAGGTAAATCAGTCGTTTATTTAGGAGCCTTACTATTAGTAGCAGGTATATTTGCTATGTTTTATATTCGTGAGTGTCGTTTATGGGTATGGTTAAAAATAATTGATAAAAATAATACTGATGTAGTATGGGCCTTATCTGCACCTAAGCGTGGCTTGGCCTTTAAAACGGAATATCTACATTGGCAGCGTATTTTAGGTCACAAGGCATAGTATGAAGCATACGTTTAAACCAACATGGCTGGACGGTTTACCCCGCTGGGTTAGCCCAAACCACAACGCTAGACCGATTGATAGTATCATAGACACGGTAGTAATACACAATATCTCTTTACCACCTGAATCATTTGAGCCACGCTGGGTTAGGCGCTTATTTATGAATCAATTGCCATACCATCAGTTACATCACCCTTATTTTTTTGAAATAGCCTATTTGCGGGTATCGGCACATTTTTATATATCACGGCGTGGGCGGGTTGTACAGTGTGTGGGTGTGCATCGCCGTGCTTGGCATGCAGGGCAATCGCATTTGGTAACGCCACAAGGTGTTCGTCATAATTTAAATGATACATCAATAGGCATTGAATTAGCAGGCTCAGACTCTATTGCTTTTACCGAAGTACAGTATGCGGCTTTATACCGTTTGTTATTGCGTTTAAATAAATTACTACCCTTATGTTACATCACAGGACACAGCAATATCGCACCATTACGAAAAACAGATCCTGGGCCCTATTTTGATTGGGTACGCGTTCAAAAAATGCTTCCTATAAATTTAACAGCTTTGACTAAATAAAAATAATCGTTTACAATAAGCACTTAAGTGTGAAATAAGTCGTTAAGTTTTAGGGGGTATAGCTCAGCTGGGAGAGCGCTTGCATGGCATGCAAGAGGTCAGCGGTTCGATCCCGCTTATCTCCACCAAACAGATTATTAGGTTGTATTTATAGGTTATAATAATGAAATAAGTAGTTGTAAGTTTTGTCCCCATCGTCTAGAGGCCTAGGACATCGCCCTTTCACGGCGGTAACCGGGGTTCGAATCCCCGTGGGGACGCCATATAGATCTGGAGCGGTAGTTCAGTTGGTTAGAATACCGGCCTGTCACGCCGGGGGTCGCGGGTTCGAGTCCCGTCCGCTCCGCCAAATAGTAAAAACTGTTACGAGTAAGTCACTTGTAGCAGTTTTTTTATTTGTGTTACTTGTATTTCGTATTATTTTAAGCTTTAAAAAAAGCCCCGCAAGTCTTATTTGCGAGGCTTTTTTTATGTAGTTTAATTAATTTAAGCTGCTTTTTTTACAGTAGGTTTTGTTGCAACGGGAGCAGTTGTTGCTGATACTGCTGTCAAAGCATTGTCAAATAATTTAGCAACTTGTGTTTCATAATTAGTTTGTGCTGTTTTAACATGTGTTGCCACTTGTTCAAATACACTAACAATAGATTGAGAGGCATTCTTAGCCATACCAACAAACGGCTCACCTTCGTTTGGCATTTTTTTAATACCTGCATCAACTACACTATTGGCTTCAATAGCAAACGCTTGGTAGCTGTCTTGAACTTTAGCTGTTAATTCTTTTTGTGCTGCCAACGTTAAATTAAATAATTGTTGTGCATGCTTAATCATTGATTCAGCAGCAGGTTGTACATTATTTTGAATAGACTGTGCATTGGCGGCTAAGTCTTTATTTGTTGTCAATTGTTCAAATTGAGCTTTAACTGTGTCTGCTTGACTTTGTAACCAATTTTGTTGTGCTGCCGCAATTTTGGTTGCGTGGGCGGTGAACACTTTAGCAAACTCGTTTGATTGTGTTGATAAAGCCGTTTGAGCTTGTGTAAAATTAAATGTATTCATGTTGATTATTGTCCTAGTGTTTTTTGTAAAATTACAAATCTTGAGTTATAAACTTATAGATTTGTGACAGTACACATTGTATTGTGTTTTAGTTTTTAAATGTTGCAGTGCAACATACACAAACTATAGCAATTTTTTTCAGTGTATGCAAGTCGTTTTATTAAAGCACAATAAAATAATACTAAATATTATAGTAAAACACTATAGTAAACACTATAGTAAACACTGTAGTAAATATTACAGTGGATAGTAGATATTACAGTAAAGTTAATAAAGGCTAATATGTCGTTCAATCTAAACCGTGTTCAGTACTCAAGCCATACACAGTATGATAGTTTGTTACGGTTGCTACTCACACATGACGGCTCAACGACTCGGCTGTGTAGTGCTGTCAATAACAATGCCATGGCTATTCACTTACACGAACAATATATTCTTAGTACGACTGAATTTAGTTTATCACCATTAGTCAATGAATTAAATACTATTTTAGGTGGTACGCATTGGTTACAACGAATCACCAGTTTGCACAATGCTGATGGTGATGTGTTTATGGACAACCTTAGCTTTACAAGGCTTGATGCCGTACCTAATTGGTTTTTAAACGCACTTAATGAGGGTAAAATGCCGATAGGTAAGCTGTTAGACCAGCTGTTTATTCAACGTAAACCCGTTGATACTAGTCCGTCTTTACAGGATTTATTATGGAATACAGTAGGATTAACTGACCAACGAGCAAGCCGCAGCTACAAAATCACAACACCAGATAATGCTTTTATGTTGATTTTTGAAGTATTTCGTGATGCAGTACGGCTTAAATTGACTTAATTATGATTATTGACTAATCAGTTGCCCAACGCCAACACCCGCAGCCCGACCCGTTGCCCAACAAGCAGTCAGTAAATAGCCGCCTGTCGATGCTTCCCAATCTAACATCTCACCTGTACAAAATACAGTGGGAATATTATGTAACTGATAATCATGTCCTAAAGATTCCCATGCTACACCGCCTGCACTGCTAATTGCTTCGTTCAATGGACGAGTAGACAATAAAGCAATCGGTAAATTTTTAATAGCTTGTGCCAGCTTCATTGGATTATTTAAAATATCAGGCGGTAAACATTCACGAAGTAAGGTAAATGCCGCACTGTTTAACTTTAAACAGCTATTTAAATGTCCAGAAAGGCTACGCGAACCACGCGACTGACAAGCCAATAAAACCTCTGTATTACTATAATGTGGCAGTAAATCAATATAAATAATATAAGGTGCTTTAAGGTATAAATTATCACGCCACATATGACTATGTGCATAGACTAACCCGCCTTCAATACCATTTTTTGTCAGGACTAACTCACCTATTTTTTGTGATCCATTATGATTAATCGCAATATTTTTTAGAATAGACCCTGCCTGCTTGGCAACAAAAAAATTACTCCAAGATACATTAAACCCACAATTGGCAGGTATTAAAGGGTTTACTAACACGCCATAATTAGTCAAAATAGACTGCCATGCCCCGTCACTGCCTAACTTACGCCATGAACCACCGCCTAAAGCCAATACCGTTGCATTAGCAACAATTTGAACAATGCCATTAGGCGTTTCAAAGCATAATATTTTATTTTTTTCATTTATTATATTTATTGTATTTATTGTATTTATTGTATTTATTGTATTTATTGTATTGTTTTTTATTATATTATTTTTAATATTAATATCCGTTTTAGTGGTAGGGCTAAACCCCAACCAACGATGACGGCTATGGAACTGTATACCTTGTGCTTTTAAACGGACTAACCAAGCCCGTAACAAGGGAGCAGCTTTCATTTGTTCAGGAAAGACTCTGCCACTGCTGCCTACAAATGTTTCAATCCCTAAATCAGTACACCATTGACGTAAAGCTTGGCTATCAAAAGCATGCAGTGCCTTTAACAATAGGGGAGACACGGGTTTATAACGCTTAAAAAATAATTCGTTGGATTCACTGTGTGTTAAATTTAAGCCACCAATGCCTGCTAATAATAATTTTCTACCGACGCTAGGCATCGCATCAAATACGTGAATATTACGAACACCCATATTTGCAGCCGTTTCTGCAGCCATCAATCCTGCTGGACCTGCACCAATAATCGCTAAGGTAATGCTTGTATTCATGACACTTTTAAATATAAAGTTTTAAATATAAAATTTAAAGTTTAAGATGAACTTTAATATGCGTTAAAGCCTGTATTAAACGGTCTATATCGGTTGTGGTATGTAAACACGACAGAGTAATACGTAACCGTGCTGTACCAGCGGGTACTGTTGGTGGGCGAATCGCAGCCACCCAAAAGCCTTGCTGCCATAACGCTTGCATCACCGCTAAAGCAGCACTGTTACTGCCTATTAATAATGGCTGAATCGGCGTATCAGAAGGTAATAATTGCCACGTATTAGGGTTTAATGCTAAAAAACTCAACATACTGTGTTTAAAATAAGCAATTAAATCTCGTAAATACGCTTGTCGCCATGTGTCTTGTGTCATTACACGTAAACTTGCACGTATGCTGCTGGCAAGCAGTGCTGGCGGAGCAGTTGCAAAAATATAACTGCGTGTTGATTGCATCAACCATTCAACTAATGTGCTATCACCTGCTACAAAAGCCCCTGCAACACCGGCTGCCTTACCTAAAGTTGCCATATACAGAATACGGCGTTTAAAGTATTGGTGTGTTAAGCCTGCTTGCATCAGACTACCCGCACCTTTTTCACCTAATACACCAAAGCCGTGGGCATCATCTAATAACAGTAGTGCGTCATAGCGTTCAGATAACTCATATAGCGCTGTAATATTAGCAAGGCTACCGTCCATACTAAATACGGCATCACTAATAATTAATTTACGTATAGCTGTACTGTTTTTTAAGCTATTTTCTAACATCACTAAATCTTGATGGGCATAACGATGAATCACCGCTTTAGACAAACGTGCACCATCAATTAAACACGCGTGGTTTAATTGATCAGAAAAAACTGCATCGTCTTCACCGACCAAAGCAGGGATAATTCCTATATTCGCTGCGTATCCCGCATAAAAATATAAGGCACGTGGTAAACCTACAAAGGCCGCCAACTCTTCTTCTAAACAGTGATTTTCAAAGCTATGCCCAGAGACTAAAGGCGAAGCACCCGCCCCAACGCCAGCACTATATGCGGTTTGGCAAGCGGCTGTAATTAAGTCAGCATGACGCGATAAACCTAAATAGTCATTGCTACAAAAAGCCAATACAGTTTCGTCCGTATGGTTGTATGTGTCAATCACTCTAAGATTTGCTCCTTGTGCAGGTATCACTATACGGCGAATTCGGCGTAAATAGGCATTATCTAAATCTACAATCGCATCAGAAAAACTGTCTAACCAAGAAGGGCGTACTGACTTTAAGTCCATAAAATATCATTATTTATAACCACTGAATCTAAATTTTGGTAAGGAATATGGGCTAACAAAGGTACATTTAAAATGCCTTGTAAATATTGTATATTGTCTTGTTGTACGGGCATATTGGGTTCTAATTCATTGGCTACCCACCCCACTAATTGTAAACCTTTATGGCGAATAGCTTGTGCCGTTAGATGTGCATGGTTTAAACAACCTAAACGCAAACCGACTACTAAAATAACTGGGATATTTAAAGCACTCGCTAAATCAGCCCCTGTTGTTGTGGGTGATAAAGGCACATAAAACCCGCCTGCACCTTCAACAATCACAATATCAACTTGCTGCATTAATGTTTGATGGCAAGCGACCAAATATGGTATGTCAATTACAAGCCCTGCTTTAGCCGCCGCAATATGTGGTGATACCGCTTCGTGCAACAATACGGGGTTATCTAATTGTGAGGATACTACCATGTTAGATGCAGATCGCAACTGTATAACATCGTCGTTGTTTGGTACACCATTAATGAGTGTTGTACCTGCAGCAACAGGCTTCATACCCACTATTTTTAAATGTTGATACTGTGAATGAGTCGTTAAATATTTTAAAAGCAATGTTGCAAAATAAGTTTTGCCTATACCTGTATCTGTGCCTACAATAAAACAAGACCACGGAGCAGATATATTGAGTTGTTTTACAGTATGAGACGGGTGAATATTCATCAAAAGATATTAATTAAAGATTGTTTCAATGTTGTACATTGTAAGGGCAACCCTTGTGGTTGCCCTTCTTCATTATCGCCGTCATTATGTGGTTGCCCTTCTTCATTATCGCCATCATTATTTGGGTATCCACGAAGATTACCCTTACAAGTCATATTTGATTACTTTAGCTGCGTAGATATTAACTTTCATCTAAGGTTAAATTTAAAGCAAGCAAGGCCGCTGTGGCTAAAAATTGTGCTTCATCTAAACTGATAGTGTAAGGTGGCATAAAATAAAGCGTATGTCCAATCGGACGCAATAAAACACCTTGTTTTAAGGCATTAGCATAATACCGTGCCGCAAAATGTAGTTTATCAGTATCAATATCCCACGCCCAAATCATACCTAAATGCCGTGCATGCTTAACTTTAGGATGTTGATTCAATACGCTAAATACAGTGTTTAGCTGTGAGGCATGAATAATATTATTGAGTAATACATTATTAGATTCAAATAAATCCAGCGTTGCTAAAGCAGCACGACACGCTAGAGGATTACCTGTATAAGAATGAGAATGCAAAAAGCCACGAGCGACATCATCATGATAAAACGCTTGATAAATCTCATCAGTGGTGAGTACAACAGACAAAGGCAAAGTACCGCCTGTTAAGCCTTTAGACAAACAAATAAAATCGGGCAAAATATTAGCATGTTGATGGGCAAATAATTTTCCTGTTCGTCCAAACCCTGTTGCAATTTCATCTACTATCAAATGAACCTTGTATCGTGTGCATAAAGCCCTTGATAAACGCAAATACTCTGCATCAAAAAATACCATACCCGCTGCACATTGCACCATAGGTTCTAAAATGAATGCCGCTGTAGTGGCGTGGTGTTGGATTAACCAAACCTCTAAAGCAGCAGCAGCACGGTGTGCAACTTCTATTGATGATTCATTGGTTGCTGCACAACGCATATCAGGACTGGGGACTGTATCTGCCAAGCGAACCAGCGGTGCGTAACTCTCACGAAATAACTGAATGTCGGTTACTGCCAAAGCGCCCACGGTTTCGCCGTGGTAACCACCCGTTAAACCCACAAAATTATTTTTATTAGGTAAGCCTTGATTACGCCAATAATGTGCACTCATTTTTAAAGCAACTTCAGTAGCAGATGCCCCATCACTGCCATAAAAAGCATGCCCTAAGCCCGTTATATGGGCTAGTTTTTCAGATAAATCAACCACTGGCTGATGCGTTAAACCAGCCAACATAATATGGTGCATTTGTCCTAATTGGTCAGTTAATGCCGCTTGAATCGCTGGGTGATTATGTCCAAATAAATTGACCCACCACGAACTAATTCCATCTAAATAACGCCGTCCTTCAAAATCATATAACCAAACCCCATTTGCCTTAGCAATGGCAATGAGTGGTTGGTGTTCATGCCTTTTCATTTGTGTGCAGGGATGCCAAACATAACGCATGCTGCGTTCAATCAAAGCCGTATTAAGTGTCATAAAAAGTGTTATAAAAGCTAACTATATTTTAAATACTATTGACAACATTGACGTTACTATTAATAGTATTAACAATATTGATATTAACGGTATTGATATTATTAGTAATAACATCAGGATTAACTTCACTGTCATCTGGCAATGTTAGTGCTACAGTGAGTATTGAGGTATCTTCAATGTCATCGACCAGCGTTTCAAAGGGAGCTGCATCACCTTCTTGAGTACCGCCTTCTCCAGCAAAACGTCCTTGTACACTTAAATCAAGTTCGTCCCAACTCAAAATATCTACTACTACAGGACGACCCCGTTGGCCATCAGGTAAGCCACTTAAAGTAATAAATAAAGGCACATTACGCAGACGAACTGTATCTTGTCTTATGACTACGGCATCAAATCGTCCAGTTCCTTCGGGTGCTTCTTGCATTAACCAACGCAAACACCAGTATCGCTCCATATTGTTTTGATGGGCAGAGTACGCACTGTATTGTTCATCAAATGTATTAACAATTGCGTATAGATCAACGTCTTTCGGCTTATAAGGGGCTTGTAATAAAGCCAAATTACCATATTGTATACAGGCTAATAACTGTGCTTGATTAACTAAGTCGCTATAACGGCGTAAAGGCGAAGTAAACCAACCATAATGTGCAACACCGATTGATTCGTGAGGCATAGGTGTAGTACTCATTTTTACTTTGCCAAAACGTTGCCCACGAAATACACCGGGAACTCCCAGTTTAGCCAACCAACCAGCCCACGTTGAATTAGCAAAAATCATCATCTCTGCCACAATGGCATCTAGTGGTGCTCCTCGTTTACGGCTAGTGATATTTACAATGGCTTGATTGATATTTTTATCTTCACCCCAAGCCACTGTAAAGTTAAAATCAGCACGGTTTGTACCTTCAGGCTTACCACGCATTTCATCACGCTTAGTTGATAGCACAGCTTTTAAAGCAAATAAATACGTAATTTCCGCTTTAAAGGGCACATGATCAGGCAGTGTTCCCGCTTCTATATCGGCTTGTAAAATTGAAGGCTCTAAAATATCAGTACGTAAATTAGCGGCTAATGGAACACGTTCAAGAACAGTACGAGTGGATAGTAAATTCTTTTTTGCGTCAAACAAAGCATATAAACTAACGGCAGGACACTCTTTTCCTTCATCTAAACTAAACGCTGCAACCACTGAATCAGGTAACATCGTGATTTTTTCACCGGGCATATACACGGTACTCATGCGTGATTTTGCTAATTTATCCAAAGTAGAATTTTTTGGCATCATTAAAGAAGGGGCTGCAATGTGAATACCCACTTCAGTATTGCCATCTGGCTGTGCGGTCACTGATAAAGCATCATCAATTTCTGTCGTACTGCTGTCATCAATTGAAAAAGCTTGTACGGCTGCCAACGGCAAATCATTGACAGTAAAAGCAGGCAACACAGTAACGCGGTGTTCTGAACCTTGCGGAAAATATTCAGCAATAAACCGTGCCATGTGTAAATCATAATGGCTAGGAAAAGCCCCGCGTTGCATTAATAAACGCGTAGGGTGAATATCTAAATGTTTGGCTGCTAATACTAAAGTTTTCCAAGCCCAGCTGTTTTTATCAGGTTTAAATGCAATAATTGGGCAGGCAGCTTGTATTTCAATAGGTAAAGTGCCTGCAATTAATTCCGCAACCATAGCATCACGACGGGTTTGCTCACGGGCTTTTTTTAATAAAGATTCCTTAATAATTAACAGCATTTCAGGCGTGGCGGGTTTATAAACACCTTTGCCTTTGCGATTAAAAATGGCAGGTAAGGCATGCAAAGCCATTAATAAAGCCGCTTTTTGTACGGCGGTTACTGAATTGGGTGTGCCACCAAAATAATCAGCAGCAAAGTCTATCGCAACAAATTCAGCTTGAGGCAATAGTTCCCACAAAAAGTCAGTATCAATATTGTTTGATTCAGCAGAGGCTTGTAGTACTAAATTAGCAGGATCTGGTTGATTAAATGTGAATAAAATCTGATTGTTTTTAATTTTTATCCGTTTGCCTGTTATCAGCTCAACTTGGCTGGTAGTATCGGTTTGGGATAAAATAGTGGCCACTTTATGGCTAGCATCGTCGTCAAGGTAAGCATACATTTTATTATTTTAAGCGAATATAGTATTTTGTGCAGATGGTATGTTGTTATGCTGTTGATGTTATTGTTTATATAGCATTGCTAAAAATAAAAAACATTTATTGTGGCATGGGGACATCATAGTGCTTGTGCCACAACATTTGTAAGTCGCTTAACGATACTACATAACCTTGTGCGCCAGCATATTGAACTGTGTAAGCACCCATTAAATTACCTAAGCGTAAGCCATCAAGCATAGACCAGCCTTGGCTTAAAGCGTATAGCCAAGCACCCCGTAAGCTATCGCCACAGCCTGTAGCATCAATAGCCACAATATTTTTTACGGCATCTAACGTATAGGCTAACCCTTTGTCCCAAAAACACAAGCCTTTGTCTCCTAAAGTAACGACGACAGGTATTTTATAGCTCAATTCTTGTACATTTTGTTTTAGAGTGTGTTCTAAAATAACGGCTTCAGCTTCATTGACAGCGATTGCTGCTGCCCCTTGCATTAATACAATTAAATCATTTTTATCCATAATGGGTATAGCTTGTCCTGGATCTGCAATGAAAGGTATTTTGGTGTATGCTAATTCAATACTACGGTTTAGCATAGCTTGTTTACCATCAGGTGAGACAATTGCCCAACTAGGTTGATGCTTAGTTAATGCCATTGTCGCTGTTTGCATGTGTGCCTCATTCATTGCACCTGCATAAAACCCAGTAATTTGTTGCCCTAGGCTATCACTAAAAATAGTGGCCTTAGCAGTGAGATGGTGTGGTACAGATTGAATATACTCAATGGATAGGCCTTGTTGTTGAAAGTATTTTAAGTATTCACCGGCATCACTGCCAACGGTTGCCATAACAATGGGTGTACCGCCTAACTGACGAAGTGCATAAGCAATATTGGCTGCACAACCGCCCCATACGTGTTGCATATTAGATACATAATAAGAGGTAGTTAAGCGTTGTTTAGACACTTGTTCAGCGTCTAATAAAAATGGGGCAGGGCATGACATTACGGTATCAATTGCAACAGAGCCTGAAATAAAAATAGTCATAGTATTATTAAAATTAAGTTATTAAGTTTTATTAAGTTTTATTACATTATTGATTTGTTTTAATGAGTTGAGACAACTCAACACCATTTTTGACTGATAATTTTTCAAATAATCGTGCGCGGTGTACTTCAACAGTCCTAGCACTAATTAGAAGTGATTCAGCAATATCTTTATTAGTCTTACTATTTAATACATGGTGCATGACTTCACGTTCACGGTCGGTTAAAGAAGCTAATCGTACTTTTAGTTGTGCGCCTAAACGGATTGTTTTCATTAAATTTCTGGCTTGTAATAAAGCTTCTTCAATACGGTCTACTAATTTATTATCGTTAAACGGTTTTTCAAAAAAATCAAAAGCCCCTTGTTTAAGGGCTTCTACTGCCATAGGTACATCGCCGTGGCCTGTTAAAAAAATGACGGGCATAGTGGTGTGTAAATTACGTTCACGCAATTTATCAAATACCTGTAATCCT
Organism: Pseudomonadota bacterium; assembly: GCA_041170585.1. Lineage (GTDB taxonomy): Bacteria > Pseudomonadota > Gammaproteobacteria > Burkholderiales > Burkholderiaceae_C > JBDLSY01. Next base: position 20,979 of record JBEDNN010000010.1, read on the forward strand.
GATAATTGCTGCATACGTACATCTAATAAGATAACGCGTACATAAGCAGTAATAGGCGGTTGCTGATTTAGCCAATCTAAAAATAACTCACCGCTAGAAAACATCGCACAAGGCAATTGACGTGAACGCAATAGCCAAGACAAGGCGTCTAATACTTCGTTATCATCATCAATAATACATACTTGAACGTCGGTTTGATTATTGTGAATCATGTAGTTTATGATTAATAAATAAGTAAATAAGAGTAACGTTAATAAGAGTAACGTTAAAGTGAGATTGGTATAATTAGTTAAATTTTAGTATCAATATTTAGTTTCTATATAAAATATACGCAAAATATGCACTATAAATTAAATTATCCCTTAATATATTAAAAATCACTTTGCTTTTATTTTGATTTTGAGGTTTAATTATAATTAATCAACTAATTTAATTGTTACAATTAATTAGAGTGTAAGTAAGTAAAGTAAGTAAAGTAAGTAAAGTAAGTAAAGTAAAAGTAAGCTAAATTAAAATTAAAAAATTCTTCTCAAGCAAAGTTTTAAAAACTAAAATTAGTTAATTGATTACTTACTTTAAACAAGTTTATAAATAAACATATCAATAAATATAGCCATAACCGCAATTTAAACCTAAACTTTAATAAAGCTTTTATACGCTTTTATACACACAATAATATTATGTCATTAGGCATCACTGGTTCGTTATTTAAAAGACACAAAGCTTTAACGGCGGTTGATATCACTTCAACGACCGTCAAAATGATGCAGCTTGATTGCGTAGGTAAAACTTATGAAATCTCCGCTTATGCCTCGGCATCTTTGCCTAAAGGTGCATTGGTCAATGGTGTAATTGAAAAGCTCCCTGTAGTAGTTGAAGCACTAGGTCGTTGCATTAGTCGTAGTGGTGCCAGTGTACGCAATGTGGCCTTAGCAATGCCTACGCAATCAGTAACGACACGGATGTTGACTTATCCCTCTGATTTTTCAGACCGTTTTATACAAGAGCAAATAGAGGCAGAAGCAAATATTCATATTCCGTTTCCCTTAGAAGATGTTAGATTTGATTTTTGTAAATTAGGTTTAAATAAAAATGGTACTGATTCTAATATACTACTAGTAGCGGGCCGTAGAGAACAGGTTGATGGTAGAATCAATGCGATAGAAGCGATGGGGCTAGTACCTACGTTAATTGATGTTGAGTCTTATTGTATTCAGCGCTGCGTAGCACAATCTGCTAAAGCAATGCCAAAGCAAGGAAAAGGGTTGATTTTAGCTCACCTAGATATTGGTGCAATGACAACTACTTTAACAGTAATCAAAGATGATGAGATTTTATTTCAACGTGAACAGAATTTTGGTGGTCACCAGCTAACTTTAGATATATCTAAGCAATACTCACTAACTGTTGAGGATGCCGAAATTAAAAAGCGTACTGTTGAGTTACCAGCTGATTACACACAGCGCTTACTAAAACCATTTTTACAAGATGCAGCGCAAACAGTTGCACGAAGCCTACAATTTTTCTATACTTCTACACCGTATAGCCGTGTAGATCAGCTACTTTTAGGTGGTGGTTCTTCGCCGTTACCAGGCATGATAGATGCAATCACACACATGACACAAGTACCTGTGGTGTTGTTTTCACCGATACATGGTTACTCATTTAATAAACGCATTAATGTGCGTCAGATAGAACGCGATGCAGCTCAATTAAGCGTAGTGTGTGGGTTAGCAATGCGTGCGTTTGATGATTAAGGAAATAAGTATGGCTATGTATAAAAATACCATTAAAATCAATTTAATGCCTCACCGTGAAGCATTGAAAGAGATACGAAAAAAAGAATTTTTTACAAGAGTATTTTTATCAGTCTTGTTGGCGTGTTGTTTAATTTTATTTGTGTGGCAACTGCTGAATACTCGGATTGATGCACAAAAAAATCGCAATGATTTTATTAGTTCAAAAATAAGTCTATTAGACCAAGAGATTGCACAAATCTCAACTTTAGAGTCAGAAATAGAGGCATTAAAGGCTAGGCAAAAAGCAGTGGAAGATTTACAATCAGATAGAAACTTACCTGTTTATATTTTCCAAGAATTAACTAGTTTTGTTCCTGAAGGTATATATCTCAAAACAATTAAGCAGGATTCTAAGTTAATTATGATTGGTGGTGTTGCCCAAACTCAAGAAAGAATTTCTGAAATGCTTCGCAATTTTACTGATCGTAGCGAATGGTTGGAAAAGCCTACCCTCGTAGAAAGTAAGTTAATGACACTTAATACTGGCTCAAAGGCTGCAGATAAAGTATATGAATTTATAATATCTGTGTTGGTAAAACCTAATCAAAAAATAAGCTCTAATAATCTAGCAAGTGATGCACCTGTGGTTATTGGTTTGCCTGTAAAAGGTATTAACTCTGCACCAAATAATCCGTAGGAGTTTATTATGGACATTAATTTACGTTCTTTGTCTTCCCAATTTGATGATTTAAATTGGAAAGAAGTGGGTACTTGGCCAAGTGCCCCGAAAATATCACTCTTAGTGATGATATTTCTAGCTATTTGTTTTTTAGGCTGGTTCTTTGTGCTAGATGATAAATTAACCGAATTAAGCGTTATTACACAAAAAGAAGAATCCTTAAAATCAGACTATAAACAAAAATTGCTTAAAGCTGTTAATTTAGAGAAGTTGAAAGAACAAAAAATTCAAGTCACTGCATATGTGGTGAATTTAGAGAGACAATTACCTAACAAAACAGAGATGGATCGTTTATTGTCTGATATAAACTACGCTGGCATAAGTAAAGGTCTTCAGTTTGAGGTATTTAAGCCTAATCCAAATATAATTGAAAACTATTACGCTGAAGTCCCAATTACTTTGAAAATATCGGGTTCTTATCACAAGTTAGCTAGCTTTGCTGCTGATTTATCTGCTTTACCTAGGATTGTGACTTTAAATAACATTGATCTAACAGCGCAACCAAATTTAAGTAATCAAAGTGTTCCTAATCCTGTGACTTCTTCAAATACATCCTTAAGTAACAATATACTCTTACCTGTAAATATTAGTAACACCATTTTGACTATGGAAGCCATTGCTAAAACTTTCCGTTACTTAGATCCTGAAGAGGTTGCTAAAATTAATAGTTTAAAAAATAATAAAGAGGCATCAAAATGAATGTTCTCAATTTGATAAACAGTACTGTAATTTCACCAAAGTTTTGTTTTTTGTTTAGACTGATCATGGTGTTCTCTACACTTACGCTTGTTGCCTGTGGTGAAGTTGAACAAAATGAATTAGAAGAATGGATGCAAGAACAAAGAAAATTAACACCTAGTACTATTGCTCCCTTAACTGCTCCGAAAACGTTTGTTTCTGCTTCCTATGAAGCCTTTGCGGCTGATGACCCTTTTGATGAGTTAAAATTAAAACGCGTTTTAGATCGTTTACGGGGTAGTACGAATAACAGTACAATCAAGCCAGATCTTTCGCGTAAACGAGATGTACTAGAGTCGTATCCTTTAGATGCCATTAAAATGGTGGGATTTATGATACAAAAAAATAAGCCAACAGCTATTTTATCAGCATCTGGAGTTTTATTTAACGCAGTACTAGGTGAGTATATTGGTCAAGATTTTGGAAAAATCGTTGAAATCACGGAGCAAGAAGTGTCTTTCAAAGAGTTAATTCAAGATGCCTCTGGTGCATGGGTTAAGCGCGATAGTAAATTGGCATTGACTATTGCCCCCAAAGATACATTGATTGAATCTAAAAAATAGCTAAACTTCACTGTTCACCAATTTTATTGGTATCAGTTTATTATTAGTAGTTGTTAATTTAAAACTTAAAAATCCATATTTCAGTGGTTACAGGAAGCAACAAAATGACCAATAGCATCAATTTAATCAAACACAACATTAAACAAATAGTACTTATTTTAGTACTACTGTCAATCTCTCTTCTTACCCCTTTATCTACTTTTGCACAGTTAAACGTACCTAATGTTTTGTTAGATGTAACAACATCTCGTTTAGATGCAAATCAAATCCAGTTAGTTTTTAAGTTAAAAAATCCGTGGTCGGCTTCAGTACCTTCTTTTTTATTGGCTAATCCCGCTCGTTTGGTTTTAGATTTGCCTAATACTACCAACGAATTTCTTAAAAGTAACATTAGCTTTGATATTTTTAACGAGCAACGGGCTGTCTTTTTGGCTCAATCAGGGGGCAAAACCCGAGCTGTTATTAATTTAAATCGTAACTTACCTTACAAAATTAATACACAAGGTAATAATATAATTGTGTTATTTACTCTGTCAAATAATATTTCAACAGTATTACCTGTTGTTCAGCCACCACTAGTACAACCTGCTATTAATACGGTTAATTTAAATAAAAATATGCCTACTTCTTCCTCGCGTGAAGTTAAAAGCATAGATTTTCGTCGTTCTGAAGATGGTGCGGCACGCTTAATTGTTGATTTGTCCGATGGTTCTTCCGCAATGAATGTACGTTTGCAAGGTTCTTTTTTGGTGTTAGACATAGAATCTACTAAGCTACCAGACCGTTTACGTCGTAAACTTGATGTTGTTGACTTTGCTACACCAGTACAGCGTATAACCAGTGTTATGGATGGTTCAACAACCCGCATTACTCTAGATCCTAAAGGTGTTTTTGATTATTCTGCATATCAAGCCGATAATCGTATTGTCGTAGAGGTGCGTGCGGTTAAAGAAGATCCAAATAAATTAGTTCAAGGCGTTAAGTTTGGCTATAAGGGTGATAAATTAAGTTTAAATTTTCAAAATATTGAAGTGCGTAATTTATTACAGGTATTTGCTGATTTTACCAATTTAAACATTGTTACCAGCGATACAGTACAAGGCACAATCACCTTGCGTTTAAAAGATGTACCTTGGGATCAAGCTTTAGATATTGTGATGCAATCTAAAAGTTTAGATAGCCGTAAAAATGGTAATGTTGTACTCATTGCACCGCGTGAAGAATTGTTAGCGAAAGAAAAATTGGAACTTGAACGAGTGAGTCAACTCGCAATTTTAGAACCATTACGATCCGAAGTGTTTCAGTTACAATATCAAAAGGCTGAAGATATTAAGAAAATGTTAAATGAGTCAAATGGTTCAAGCTCATCTGGTAACCAACAAATTATAACGCGATTTCTATCTCAACGCGGCAGTGTAAGTGCAGATACTAGAACAAATCAAGTTTTTGTAACTGATGTTAGTGGAAAATTAGATGAAGTAAAAAAACTTTTGTCTAAAATAGACATTCCAATTCGTCAAGTCATGATTGAAGCACGTATTGTTGAAGCAGATGACAGGTTTGGGCGTAATTTAGGCGTTAAGCTAGGCTTTAATGACGCTAAATCGACACAATACCGCACTATTGACGGTATTAAAGTACCTATTTATGGTGCTGGGTCTAATATTTTGGGTACAGGATTGTACGGCACAGTAAGTGGTAATCAACAAGGGGCAATTGATTTATCAGCACAGACTACAGATTCCAGTGGCAGTGCGCTTGGTTTAGCAACACAAGCAAATGTTGCTAATAGCAATTTTATTAACTTACCCGCTGGTGGTTTAGGCGGTGTTAATCCTGCAAGTATTGCCTTGAGCTTGTTTGGTTCGGGTTTGACACGCTTTATTAATTTAGAAATTTCTGCTTTAGAAGCTGATAATAAAGGTAAAGTTATTTCTAGTCCTCGTGTCGTCACTTCCGACTCTATGAAAGCTACCATTGAGTCTGGAACAGAAATTCCGTATGTAGTAACTTCTAAAGACGGCACTACTACAACATTTAAAAAAGCAGTACTTAAGTTAGAGGTAACACCACAAATTACACCTGAAGGCAACGTCATTATGGATGTAGAAGTTAATAAAGATACACGGGGTGAAAATACAGGTGCATCAGGTTTTGCAATTGACACTAAACAAATTAAAACACAAGTCTTAGTTGAAAATGGTGGTACAGTAGTTATTGGCGGTGTGTATACACAAGAAGAAAGTACGCAGACTACTAAAGTACCTTTGTTAGGTGATTTACCTTTTGTCGGCAATTTATTTAGGAGTAATCAAAAAGTTAATAACCGCTCTGAATTATTGATCTTTTTGACGCCGCGCGTTATTTTAAATAATAATCTAATAGATACTAATAAAAATCAGTAAACCCAGTAAACTAATAAACAATTAAGGGTAATGTTAAATTTTAACTTTTATAATATTTATACTGGTGAGGTAGCCTGTTTATTTTACTGGTTACTTCTTAATTATTAAATTTCTTGTATCAGTGCTATTTGAACATTACCCAATTAAGTAAATAAGTAAGTAAATAAGTAAACAGATAAATAAACAGATAAATAAACAGATACACTTATTTAAGTATATCTCTAAATTTTTTAATCAGGATATTGATATGAATCATTTAAAATCAAATAAATTAAACGCATTAAAAGTATTAGTACTAACCAGCTGTTTTGTAATTTTGTCATCGTGTGGCGGTGGTTCTGGTGGTGTTGGTAGTACACTTACCACTCAATCACCCTCTGTATCTGTCGCGACACTTCCAACTTTATCATTGAGTGCTTATTCTGATTCAGCAAATAATGTTCGTAAAATGGTAGCAGGCTCTTCAATTACAGCCACAGTTATTTTGAAGGATACCAAAGGCCTAACCGTACCTAATACCTTAGTCGAGTTTAAGTTGATTAACGGTACAAATTTAATAACTATGATGCCTACCAGTGGTAAAGCTTTAACGGATAGTACTGGTACAGCTAAAATAGTTGTTACTACTGATTCATTAGCGCCTGCTGATACTTTTGGAATTACTGCCTCGGCAACTGTCGATAAACTGCCACTTATTTCAGAACCGACATGGCTAGTTGAAATTTCGCCAGCTAAACCAGTCTTAGGTACACCTACCTTGGCAAGTAACTTAGTTGCACCATTACCATCAAATAGTATTGCTAGTATAAAAATACCTGTGACTATTTTAGATTCAATTACTCAAAAAATAATACCGTTGAAATCATTACCTTCTAGTTCTATACAAGCATCATCAACCTGTTCTTTACAAACACCGCCTTTAGCTAGCTTAGATATTATTGGTGTTACTGATGGGATTGCAACCATTAATTATAAAAATTTAGGCTGTACTACAAGCCCAGATATAGTCCGTGTATCTATGTCAGGTGTAGCCGAGTCGGTCACTATTTCTATACCAGTCGCTTCGGCTGCGGTGTCTGAGCTGCGGTATATTTCGGCAACGCCTTCTACTGCTTTGGTTATTAAGGGTGCTGGTGGTGTAGGTCGTCAAGAGTCTGGAACAGTCACGTTTAAATTGATTAATAGTTCAGGAAATCCTGTTCCTGATGCAATAGTAAATTTTGAGGCAAGTACAATTGCTGGTGGTATTACAGTAAACCCTTCTATAGGTAAAACTGATATTCAAGGTCAGGTCAGTACAACCGTTAATTCAGGTTATTTGCCAACACCGATCAGTATTTTAGCAACTGCAGTAGATCCAAAAACAGGTGATGTATTTACCTCAGCCTCGAGTTTATTGTCTATTTCAGCAGGGCCTGCAGAGCAAAAATCAATTTCAATGTCCTTTGACGCTAATAACATTAGAGGTGATGATTACGATGGTAATATTGCCAATGTAACTCTTAGATTAGCTGATAATTGGGGTAATGGTGTTACAGATGGTACAGTAATTAATATGATTACTGAAGGTGGTAAAGTAGCCTCTGCCGATGGTAGCGGTAGCTGTATTACCAGTAACAGTGTATGCAAAATGACATTAACAACACAAAACTTTAGACCAATTGACAGACGTATTTCTGTTGTTGCTTTCGCTAAGGGTATAGAAGGCTTCGATGATTCTAACAAAAATGGCTTGTTTGATTCTGGTGAGTTCTGTGGTCATCTGGGTAGTCCATTTATTGATAATAACGAAAATGGCGTTCACGATGCTGGCGAACTACTAATCCCTAATATTTTCCCAAGTGGCAATGCTAACAATACCTATACGCCGCCTAAAGCTTATTTGGCTTGTGCCGTTAGAAATCCAACGTATGTCTATGCTAAAAGTGTAGTAATTTTTAGCGGTAAACCAACCGCAATCATACCTACATCAACTATACCTACCACGTTTAATAATAGCTGTTCGCCTGTAGTGATTAGTTTTACAGTTGTTGATAGAAATAATAATCCTATTGCTGCAGGCAGTACTATTACCATAGACGATGCTCTTAATATAAAATCAGGGACTGTTAAGCCTTCTGTTGTTCCTAGTACCACAGAACCTTCAAAACATTATGTTGTCATCTCGCCTGATGACAGTGTCTGTAAGCCACTTAAAGATGACAAAGGTGCTATATTACCGCCCTCGGTGGCTAGTTTTAGTATTACAGCTACTTCAGGTGTAGATTCAATTAGTTTACCAGTATCTATTTCAAAATAATAATCTATGCAAATCTTTCTAATCGGTCTGATGGGGGCTGGTAAAACAACAGTAGGTAAATTGTTGGCTACCCGCTTACAGTATGACTGGTTAGATTCTGATAAAGTTTTAGAGCATAGATGTGGTGTTAGTGTTAATGAGATATTTCAGCGTGAAGGCGAGATAAATTTTCGTGAGCGTGAGCATAATTTACTTGATGAACTCACTCAAAAACCAAATTTAATTTTATCTACTGGTGGTGGCATCATTTTACGAGAAGATAATTGTTTGATGCTTTCTACACGCGGAACAGTCGTTTACTTAAAAGCTAGCCCACATGAGTTATGGTTACGTACACGATACGATAAGAGTCGCCCTTTATTACAAGGTGATAATCCAAGAAAAAAGATGCTTGATTTATACGGTATTCGTCACCCGTTATACCAAAAAATTGCTCATATAACTGTTTGCACAGGTAAGCCCAGTGTACGTGAAGTCGTAGATGAAGTACAAACTGCTGTGGAAAAATTAGCCCTGTTATCTTGAAATATTTTTAAATAAAAATAAATATTTATGAAAATAGTTAAAGTGAGTCTATTAGCCCGTACTTATCCCATTTACATTGGTGATGGTGCATTCAACTGCTTTAGCCACTTAGAGGTACTTAAAAAAGCATCTAATTTGGTTATTATTACTAATCATACGGTACAAGATTTATACCTTGAACGCGTGGTTCAGTTAGTGCAACCGTTAAGTAGACCCTTTATTGTTGTCGTTTTACCCGATGGTGAAGTCTATAAAAATGCAGAACAACTAGATACTATTCACACCTCTATGTTGCAAGCCCATTGCGATCGTAAAGCAGTCATTATTGCTTTAGGTGGTGGCGTCATTGGTGATATTGCTGGTTATGCTGCAGCAAGCTATATGCGTGGAATAGCATTTATACAAGTACCGACTACACTATTGGCACAAGTTGATTCCTCTGTGGGCGGAAAAACAGCGATTAATCACCCCTTAGGTAAAAATATGATTGGAGCTTTTTACCAGCCCCAAGCTGTTTTAGCCGATTCATCTGTGCTATCAACTTTACCACCACGCGAAATATCGGCAGGTTTAGCAGAAATAATTAAATATGGTTGCATGGCAGATGTCGCCTTTTTTGATTGGTTGGCAGACAACATCAGCGGTTTAAAAAATTTAGATGTAGACACTATTGCTTATGCAGTACAACGTTCTTGTGAATTAAAAGCAAGTATTGTCGCTAAAGATGAAACAGAATCAAGTAATATCAATATTCGTGCGTTACTTAACTTTGGCCATACTTTTGGCCATGCGTTTGAAACTGTATTAGGTTATGGTGTATGGTTGCACGGTGAAGCAGTCGCTTACGGTATGGTATGTGCTGCTATGCTGTCTTATGAACTAGGCTTTTTATGTTTATCCGATGTCAATCGAATTGTTAATTTATTAGCCGCAGCAAATTTACCAGTGAATTGGCCAAATGGTGTTTCACAAAATGCCATTATTGCAGCAATGAAAATTGATAAAAAAGCAGAGCAGGGTGTACTTAAATTTATCATATTAGACTGTATTGGTCAGGCACATATTCATGATGTTGATGAAGCAGTACTGTTTATTGTGATGAATAAATTGCAGACATAACTATTATATAAAAAATTACACATTTACACATTATTACATAAAATTACATAACATTAAATAATTAATCTGATGTATTTATGTTGAGCCGCAGTTCAGTACGCAGTTCAGTAGCTAGTAGCTTAGAACATAAACTCAAACGTTATGTTAAAGGTGAAGTACTATTTGATTTACCTAGCCGTGCGCGATATTCAGGCTTACATCAAATCCAATCTATAGGCATTGTAATACCACGCAATGAATCCGATGTGTTTATGGCAATTGAAATTGCCAAAGACTATGCAGTTTCTATTTTTGTAAGAGGGGCTGGTACAAGTATTTCAGCGAATGGTTTAGCCTTAGTAATAGATACCTCATGTTATTTAACGGCATTGTTAAAAGTAGATGTCCCCAATTTAACTGCGGTAGTTCAGCCTGGTATTACCCTAGATGCCCTTAACCATCAGCTTAAAGCGTTTGGATTGTGGTTTCCAATGCAAATTATAACGGGCGGTCAAGCGACTATAGGGGGTATGGCGGGCAATAATGTGTCTAATCAGTATCGTTTGGATTATGGTGATATGGTGCATAATGTACTAGGTATTGATGCCATTTTGTCTGATGGTACCGAGGCTTATATGGGCAACTTTGGTTTAAATGCCCAGCCATTAACTACCGTTAGAATGCGTCAATTAGTTAGTCAGTTATTTAGTTTAACAACACAACATCGCCAACTTATTAATGATAATGCCTTTTCAATCATTAATACCGATATAGTTAATTACAATTTAGGTATATTTAGTGATTGTTTGCCTACGTCAGTTCGTCCTTACACCACAGATGGAAGCGTTAATTTAGCACATTTATTGGTGGGTAGCCAAGGTACTTTGGCTTATTTTAAGCGGCTACATTTAAAATTAGTTTATTTACCTAAAGATTTATCTAATAAAGACTTACCTAATAAAGATTTATCTAAGAATATAACTGAAGAATTATTGAATACCAATTCAGATAAGTGTAGTTATATTTCACTACCCATTTCATCACAATCAAATTCACATAATAATACGTCTGAATGGGCGGTCTTATTAAAGCAAGTTAAATATGCCTTTGACCCTGATGGGCGTATGTGGTCTAAACCTATTGCCCAATCAATAATTACTAATAAGCTTTCATCAAACGATAAATCAAACAACAATATTAATTCTTTGGGTTTTTTACCTAATTATCTAAGCCATGCGATTAACCAATGTGATAACGCAGGGGCTTGTCGAACCACGCAAGTAAATATTGCTTGCCCTAGTTACTTAGTCACTCACCAAGAAAAACATTCCACACGTGGTCGCGTTAATACTATACGTTTTATTTTAAATACTGATAATTTAAATCACAGCTTAAAGTCTAATTTAAAAAGTATCACTACAACAAAAAATCCATTGTCTAGCCCGATTTTAAATGATGCGATGACATTATGTGTCGGTTGTAAGGCTTGTAAACAACATTGCCCAGCGTCTATTGATATAAGCGCAGTTAAATCGCTGATGTTGGTGGCACAGCGTGATGAGCGGATTCATTTAGGGCAACATACTTTAAAACACCGTTTACGTGAATACTTAGTGAGTGAGTTACCTTATTATGTGCCGCGATTAAAAAAAATACGCTGGCTAATAAATACAAGAGTAGTACACCGTTGCGTTACAGCTTTATTGGGTTACGCAAATTTAACACAAGGACGCAGCCTACCAAAATTATCCAAAGTATTATTAAAAACGTCTGCTATCAATATAAACAATAGTAAATATATTGATAATAATGTTGATAATAATGTTGATAATAATGTTGATAGTAAAACAGTTATTCTGTGGGTAGATACATTTAACAATGCGTTTGAAACTGCTAATATACAGTCGGCTTATACTGTGTTGTCGGCTGCTGGATACCAAGTGTATACAACTGACGTATTGAGTTTAAATAGGTCATTGTGTTGTGGTCGCAGCCAGTTAGTAGTGGGCAATATAAATGCAGCAAGAAAATCTGCCAGTATGATGATTGCTGCAGTACTCCCTTTTATTGAGCAAGGGGCCACTTTAGTTGGGCTAGAACCCGCTTGTTTACTCATGGCACACGATGAATGGTTGTCTATGGGCTTAGGTGAATCTGCACACTATATAAAAAATAACGCTTTATTGTTTGAAAATTTTTTGGTACGAGAAGTATCTACAGGGCGTTTAAATTTAAAGCAACTCAACTTACAATCATTGCCTTATAAAACAGCGTTAATCCATGGCCATTGTCATCAAAAAGCATTGAACATGATGAGTGCGGTTACTCAAGTATTGAGTTGGATTCCTAACTTGGAAGTCAATACCATTCAATCGGCTTGTTGTGGTATGGTAGGTAATTTTGGTTATGAAGCAAAAACGTTTGAAACCAGTATGGCAATGGTACGTTTAAATGTATTGCCTGCAATACAGGCATCAGACAATAAAACGCTGATTGTTGCCAATGGATTCAGTTGCCGTCATCAAATTAAAGATGCAACGCAACGCCAAGCACTGCATATTGCCCGTGTTTTAGAGATGGCGATTAAATAACATAATCACTTTATCTATAATTTTCTTTATCTATAGTTTTATTTATTTCTCACTTATACTTCACTTATATTTAAACACTATTAGTATTAATTTGAGTTAATTAAGCAATCTAAAAAGCAACCTAAATAATCAAAAAAATAATAATAAATAAATAATAAATAATAAATAATAAATATATTTTTATGGTAACAACTTATTTGCCCGAGAAAACCCATATTCAAACGCATGTTCATAACTGTGTGATGCACATTAAAATTGCACGTTTAAATAAAAAAAATGCCTTAACGCACACAATGTATCAGCAATTAGTTGAGGTGATTGACGCAGCAGTGCAAGATTTGACAATTTGTAGTATTTTACTTTACGGTGAAACAACTATTTTTACAGCAGGGAATGACCTTGAATTATTTTTAAATACGCCGTCTACGGAAAGCCAAACGTCTATTTTTCAATTTATGCGAACATTTTCATATTGTCCTAAGCCAATTGTTGTAGCAGTTAATGGCCCAGCAATCGGCATCGGTGCTACTTTATTGTTACATGCTGATTTAGTTTATATGGCTGATGATACTTATTTATCAATGCCTTTTGTTACTCTAGGCGTGTGTGCAGAGTTTGCTAGTAGTGTGTTATTGCCTGCTTTATGCGGTATGGCAAAAGCATCAGAAATATTATTATTAGGTGAAAATATCACTGCAAAGCAAGCATATGATTTAGGTATTGTGACTCAAATATTACCAGCCAACGACGTACTAATACATGCAACATATAAAGCAGAGCAGTTTGCTTACTACTCACCCGATGCAGTACAAACAAGCAAACAGTTAATACGTAACCCAAAAAAAGCTGCAATTGATGCCGCGATAACCCGCGAGGCAACGCAATTTAATCGCTTACTAAATAGTCCAGACGCAAAAAAGGCTATAGCAGCTTTTATACAAAAGCGTAAAATAAATTTTTTTGAGTAAAGATAATTTGGCATTGCTACTTTAATATGGTTAAGTCGTATATTTATAATAATTTCTTAGCAAAAATAAGGCTTATTTTAGATAAAAAATACAAAAACTATTTTTAAGTAGCAATACCGATAATTTAAATATATAAATACATATATACATACGTAATTATATTAATTTAATATACCATTTTCTGTGTAGGGTAACACCGTTTTTCGTTTAACCGAATTAACCTCGGGGGCAATCCATGAACCCGTAATGTCATAAAAAGTAGTTAAAGAGTCAGTCAATGGTTCTCTAAAGAGCCATTGTGCTGCCAAAGTACTTAATCCAATGACAGGATTAATAGCCATATACAATAAAGAAGCGCTACCCGCATTAATTTCAGGCTTAATTGTAAAGCGTAAGGCTTGTTTTTCGTTTGTTAATGATACTTTACCTACTGCTGTAATTTTAGCCAGCGAACTACGCATTAAAAATGAATCCATAGTAAGCTGTCCTTTATTGATACTGGCTGTCATATTGACTTTATCAAATGAAAAGCCTTCACCAAAAGTATCTTTAAAATTTAAACTTAAGCGACGCGGTAAATTTTGTAATGAAAATAACCCGACTAAACGGCCAACACCTGGGTCTGCTTTTAAAAAATGGCCTTCTTTAAATTGCCCAGTGATATTGCCTGATAAATTAGCAATATCAATACCAAAAGGCGTGCCTTGCCATGCAATATCGCCAGTGACTTCACCTGCTGCTGCTGCAACAATAGGATCATATTTAAAATCATTTAATACATTGCCTAAGCTATCAGTTTTTAGCTTGAAGTTCAAATGAACCTGTCCTTGAGGGTATTGTGTGTTGTGTTGCCATGCCCCTTTGGCTTGCATATCAAAATGAGGGTGTTGAATAGTAAGGGACTGAATATCCCAGCCACGTTCGTCAGTGAGCAATGGGTCTGTATCATTTATATCTACTATATTTACTACACCTACTTTTTTAGCTATTATTGGGCGGGTAGTATTACGTGCTTGTAAAGAGATATTGCCTAAAAAGTGAGTACCTAAAGTGAGTTTATCAATATTTAGTTCAACACTAGGTACTTGATTGGGCAATATATTTAATAAAGATTGCTTGCTGTCCTCAAGTTCTGATGGCGGAATGGTTAATTCAGTCAATTTAAGTTGTAATTGCCCCTTTCCTAAATCTTTAGATAAATGAGGGTCTTTCCAAGAAAAATAACCATTAATCCCTTGGGCGACTAAATTGCCATTCCAATTTTCACCGTAAACACCATTGCGTGAAGCCCCAGAAATAATATTACGATAAAGTCGGTGTCCAAAGGTTAAGTCATCGACTTGAACTGCAATCGTACTGGGCATCCATGCAGGCGGTTTTAAAGGTGTCATTGATGGTTGAGGCACATCATCAATCGGTAATGTTTTCCAAGGTAAGGCTGTTAATTCAGTTTGAATATGGTCAAGATTAACTGATTTTCCTACAATATGAACGCCCAAACCTGTATCTGGCGTATTTAATACTGCATCATCACCTAACGCAACTGCACCCCGTTCTATAGCCCAAGTATTATTATGTAACTGCCGTTCAACTACGCCTTGAAATGGACCTAAAACAGTTTCACCTAGGGAAACTTCCCATTTGTCATGGTTAATAACACTGGGTATATTATTTAGGCTTTTATTGCGCTGAATAGGTACGCGTGCCAATGAAAAAGGTAAAGGTGTACCCACGGCCTTGTCTAAAAATCCAGGCCACTTTAGTTTAGTATTGGTTAAATCTGCTTTAACTATCCAGCTTACACCTTGTTCGTTGGTATTTAATGCTAAGTCATACTCTAATTGACCTTCAGCACGTTTTAACAATGCTTGTGCCATGGGGTTTGTGGAGTACTGCTTAATTTTCTCTAGGTGTGCCTGTCCTGTTAAGTGGACTGTCTTTTGAGTATTGTGTATATCAAATCCACCCGTCAATGTAACGTCACCACCTAACCAATTAGCACGGGCTGCTTCTACAGTAAAACCAGTTTCTTTAAAGTTAATACTTGCATTAATCTGTTCAATGGCAGGTAAATCTTTACTTAAACTTAAAGTAGCTTCTTTAAGCATAGCTGTTCCTTGGGTGGTAAACGCTTCAGGCTTAGTAATATCTAAGTTTAAGTGTGCGTCTATCTCGGAAATACCTTGAGTTTTAAGGGTATTAAATGGTTCGCTTAAGTGAGTAGACAACGGTGTATTACGGATTAAATCTAATATATTTTGTGTGGTTGCTTGTGTTTTAATATTGGCAATAATGATAGGTTCACTTAAATTATTAATCGTTAAATGGGGTACTTGAATCATCAATTCAGGTTCAGGTGTTGCTTTTAAGAGTTCAGTTGTAGGCGTTGCAATATCAGTACTGGTATTTGGACGGCTTGTTTTAATAAGGTTATCTGTATTAATAAGGCTATCTATATTAATAAGTTTATGTATATTAACTGTATTAATATTGCCTTTCATATCGCTTAAAGCCATTGAGTTACCTTGCAACATAATATTGCCTGTAACAGACTGAATCAGTGGCCAAGTGAGTTGTGGGGCTGTTACAACAGGATTAAAATTTAGCGTTCCATCAGTAAGGATACCTTGCAGTTTAAAATATTCTGCATTGTTTTTTATATGCGGTATATTCTTTGTATTATCAGACGAATTGATTTTAAAAGCATGTATCGGGTTTGAATTTGATACAAAAGGAAAGCGTGATACATCACCTTTTATAGACCAATTCACTTGGTTCATTTGTCCATTAACTAAAGTGTGCTTTAGCCATTTACGCGCTGACTCTGATAAAGTCAATGGTAAATAACGGTATATATTTGCAATATTAACGCGTGCAAAACGACCTTGCAAATTAAGTATACCCAGTGAATTTATTTGAGTATTTTTAACAGTATTAATGGCAGTATTAATGGTAGTATTAATTTTGGAAGTGTTTAAATCATAATAATAACTACCATTTAATATTCCTTCAGCATCATTGTTATTAAACTGAATATTATTTAGTGCTACATTAATAGCTTTTTGATTGATTGTAAGCTCAATATCTCCTTTGATTGCCTGTAATACAATAGTAGGCTCGGCTAGTAGTTTTGGTAATACTACCATCGGATTTTGTGAGTTAAGCTTAATACCTATAGTGGTTTGAGGCGTGTTATGGTGTGAGTAATGGATATTCAATTGTCCGCTCACGCCTTGCACACTTGGAATAGTTAAACTATTTTTATTTGATTTTGAGTTTAAGTTTGAATTTGAATTTGATTGCCAATTAAAAGCATTGATAGTAGCATTGTTAATCAAAGTACTAAAATTTAAACCAGTTATTTTTTTTGTATCAACAGTAGAATCAATAATAATATTTTTTAATACTGCCTGCGGTTGTGCAGTGGCTAATGCTGTTATTAAAGATGTAGACAATGGCATCGTTTTAACTTGATTAAGCCAAGGTGCTAAGGTTAGTGTTGGTATTTTTGCTATCACACGGTGTGTAGCTTGTTTGTATTGAGTCGCTTTATTCCATTGCCACTGCAAAGTAAAGGGTATGGTTTTACCTAAAGTATCAGGTAATTGATTGATTTTTGCAGTATTAAAAACGGTAATATGTTTAGGTGAAAATTGTATACGCGTATCAAGGCTTAATGTTGATTGCCGCAAAACTGTACTATTATTTAACCATTTTTGCCATAATACCGCTGGCTTATTGCTTGTTGCTTGTGTGTTTGACCACTGATTTAATAACCAGTGTGCAGTTGGCTTAACATTCACTGCGGGTAAAAGTATATTCGCTTCGCCTTGCCATAAACGGGTGTCATGAATATCAGCGAATGAAGCATGATTAAATTTGGCAAATAGTTTAGCATTGCTGCCTAAACGGACATCTTGTACATTGGGTGTAAATTCAGCTTGAAAAACGTGTTCAAAGTTACTGTTAAGACGTTTTGGTGTTTTGGATTTTTTGGTGTTAAAAGTAAAGTTACTGCTATTGTTAGTAAGGCTAATATAATTAGTATTGCTAACATTATTAATATTAGTATGATTATTTTTATTGCCGTTATTATTGATATAATTGATATTATTGATAATATTTGATTCTGATAACGCTTGTAATACAGTATTACTTAGTAATACTCGTTGTAATGAGAGCTGTGTATTGCTTTCAGGTACCCAATGCTTGGCTGTGTCATGAATATTTAGTATAAGTTTATCAACTGTAATGCTGGGTTGCGTTAATGCCCAGCGTAAGCTACTGCCATCGCTAGGTTGATTTAGGTCAAAGCCGGCAGCAAACCATTGCGGTTGATTAATACGGCCTGTTTGTTTAATGGTTATATTGAGTTCATTAATGTCTAAGGCTTTTGTAGTAAATTTACCCCAAATTAAGGGGTATAAAGGAATACTCATATAGACTTGTTTAGCCAATATTTGCGGCGAGGTCGGGCTACCAATTTTTAGTTGTGCTACATTTAAGCTGGCTTTATTCCAATGCCATTGAGCGGTTATTCCTTTAATCTCTACAGGCTGATGAAGGGTTTGAGTAATTTTTCTAGCAATGTAAGGTTCTATGGCTGTTAAATCGGCTAAGCAATAGTGCAGTACCGATATAAGTAATACTGTCAATAGTGTAGTCACTAATACGAAGCAGCCCAGTGCTTTAATAATCGCGGCAAGGACGTTTGTTTCACGGCAGATTAGCTTAGTGAGTCCTATAGATACTTTTTTTAGCCATACTCTAGGGATTTTATGCCTTAATAAGGTAAAAAATAAGGACAGTTTAATCATAATAAAATAAGATGCTATTAATTTTGATTTTAATTTTGATTTTAATTTTGATTTTAATTTTAATTTAAGTTTTAATTTTTAATAGCATTAACACATATAAAAAATCTTGAAAAATAATGATAACTGTAAACTCACCTGTAATGTTAAAACTGTTACAGTCTTTCAGTGAAACCAATACCTTGATTACTCCCAAAGTATTGGCTTTTATTGAACAATTAGCCCATTATCCTAGATTACTGCATTTATTTAATCCGTGGCAAGATGCTGATATTAACTTGGCTTACGATATTAATTTAAAGGCAGCACATATCAGACGAATACAACTGGCTGCTTATTTAAACGAGCGAATAGACAGTGCAAACATTATTTTAATCGCTGAAGCCCCCGGTTATCAGGGAGCAAGGTTTAGTGGCATACCTATGACTAGTGAACGTATGCTTTTAGGGCATCATAGCCGTGTAAAACCTAGTGATGTATTTAATACTTATGCCGCTTTTCCAAACATTAATATTCCTTTACGTACCAGTTGTCCCAGTTTAATTCGAGCAGGACAATGTGGAATGAATGAACCAACAGCCACCATTGTATGGTCTCATTTATTACAAGCAGGGTTTAACGCACGTCAATTTGTGTTGTGGAATACGGTTGCGTTTCACCCGCACGAAAAAAACAATTTAATGACTAACCGCACCCCAACAGCCCACGAGGTTACACTGTTATCGCCTTTATTACATACTTTTTTGGCTTTATTCCCTCAAATTAAAGTACTTGCTTTAGGTAAAATCGCTTATGCAGCATTAACCCGTATGGGAATTGATTGTATCGCCGTACGTCATCCTAGTATGGGCGGGGCCAATCAATTTAGAGAGCAGCTTCAAAGTTTAAGCTATTAACTGTGATACTTAATTCGCTGATATACCACTGTATCAAAAGACAGACAGTTAGACGGTTCAGGAGCATTGGGTGTGCGGCTTGTCATTTTCCATACTAAAGGGTTTAATTGCGTAAACCAAGCATCGCCTTCAAAATCCGCTTTAATTTCAGTAACATGGCATTCATTTAATAATGAATGTGATAAAAATTGAGCATATACCTGTGCACCACCAATAACCCAAGCAGTTGGAGCATCAGCACAAGCAGTAATAGCCTGTTCTATGTTATTAGCAGTGGTAGCCCCTTTAGCAGCCCAGCCCAATTTTCTAGTAAGCACAATGCTATGCCTACCTGGTAAAGGATGTCCTAAACTAGCAATAATACTGTCCCAAGTAGTACGCCCCATAATTAAAGGTTGCCCCATAGTTAAGCGTTTAAACTGCTTTAATTCGCTAGGAATATGCCAAGGCATTTTTCCTTTTAATCCAATAACACGGTTTTGCGCACAAGCCACAATTAGCTTTAACTGGGGTGTAAGGGGGGTATGGGTAATCATAAATTTATTAAAGTTGTTCAAATTAAGGTAATGTTAAATTTTAACTTTTACAATATTTATATTGGTGTGTTGTCTTAGTGATTTTATTAATTACTTCTTAATTATTAAATTTCTTGTATCAGTGCTATTTGAACATTACCCAAATTAACTTAATTTATTTTTGAGTAAATCATTAATCATTGTAGGACTGGCTTTACCTTTTGCCAATTTCATACATTGCCCTACCAATGAATTAAACGCCGCAGTTTTTCCTGATTTAAATTCAAGAACAGCCTGTGGATTTTTTAATAATACTGTATCAATGATTATTTCAATCGCATTGATATCAGTTACTTGTTTTAGACCATTTGATTCAATGAGCGTATCAATAATAAAAGAGTCAGATGAGGGATTTAGCCATAATTGTGTAAATAGTTGTTTAGCACTCGCATGATTGATGGTGTTGTCAGCAATACGCTTAATTAACCCACCTAATTGTATTGCACTGACAGGAACATTAAAAATATCTAACTGCTTGGCTTCGCGGTTAAGTGCTGCACTGACTTCACCCATCACCCAATTCGCCGATAATTTAAATTGCCCACTGTTTGCGACGACGGCTTGATAATAATCTGACAGTGCTTTAGTCTGTGTTAAAACTGCCGCATCAACATTAGACAAGCCTTGTTTAACAAATTCGGTACGCAAGTCTGCTGGCAACAGAGGTAATTTTTTACATATAGCAGCTAACCATTGTTCGCTCACCTCTAAAGGCGGTAAATCTGGGTCGGGAAAGTAACGGTAATCATGGGCATCTTCTTTGGTTCGCATAGCTCGCGTTTCGCCTGTATCGCTATCAAACAAAACAGTAGACTGAACAATTGAATGCCCTTCTTCAAGTTGGTCAATTTGCCAACGTGCTTCGTAGTCAATGGCTTGCTGTAAAAATTTAAAGCTATTCAGATTTTTAATTTCACGGCGTGTACCTAGATTAGGATCGCCAATACGTCTAACACTCACATTGGCATCACAACGAAAACTGCCTTCTTGCATATTACCATCACAAATATCTAACCATGTTACTAAACTGTGTAAAGCTTTCGCGTAGGCAACGGCTTCTTCAGATGAGTGCATTACAGGTTCTGTGACTACTTCAATGAGTGGTGTCCCTGCACGGTTTAAGTCAATACCGCTTTGCCCACTAAATTGGTCATGTACACTTTTACCCGCATCTTCTTCCATGTGTGCGCGGGTGAGTTGGATTGTTTTTTCACCTAAACTAGTGATTATATTAATACTCCCCCCACTTACAATGGGAACTGCCAGTTGGGTTGTTTGGTAGGCTTTGGGCAAATCAGGATAAAAGTAATTTTTACGCTCAAACTGCGACTTAGAGGCGATTGTACCGCCCACTGCTAGACCAAATATTACGGCTTTTTCAACTGCACTACGGTTAAGAACAGGTAAAGTACCCGGCAAAGCCATATCTACTTCGTTGGCTTGTGTATTAGGCATTTCACCAAATACCGTTGATGAAGTAGAGAAAATTTTAGTAATTGTATTGAGTTGAACATGTGTTTCAAGCCCGATAGTTATTTCCCAAGTCATAAAATTTATCCGTATTGGTATGTTGTTTTTAATGATGAAAACATTAGTGTTGCTTTAAATTATCACTTTAAATAAATTATCACTTGCTTTAAATTATTGCTTTAAATTATTGCTTTAAATTATTTATTTAAATTATCTTTTTAAATTATGTGTTTAAACCATCATTTTAAAGAAGTAATTTTTAGTGGTTTTTAATTAATTATTGCAGTTGTTTTATGAATATTATTTGATATTTCTTTGATATTTCTTTGATATTTTTAAGTATTAAATAATCAACAGTGCAATTAAAAATTAAAAATTATCTTATACACTGTTTATCTATTTTATCAATCTTATAATGCTGGTTTAAAATTAAATAGTTTTATTTTTTAAGCCATATATTTATATCTATATTTAATACAGATTTAATACAGATTTAATTTATATTTTTATATTTTTATATTTTATATTCAATTATTACACTTACCATTTTACTGACTATAACAAGGACTTTTTATGGCCGCCAACTTAACGTTGAACTCCACACAAACTCAAGAATGGCTAGACGCACTTGATGCACTAATTAGCAAAGAAGGCACGGGTAACGCTTATAAATTATTAAGTACATTGATTGACAGTGCGCGTATGCACGGAGTAGACGTTCCGTTTTCAGCGAATACGCCTTATGTGAATACTATTCCTGCCCATTTAGGTGAGCGATCGCCGGGGAACCAAGACCTTGAAGAACGCTTACGAAGCTGGATGCGTTGGAATGCAATGGCAATGGTAGTACGGGCTAATCGAGCCGATGGTGATTTAGGGGGGCATATTTCTAGCTTTGCGTCGCTGGCCAATATGCTAAGTACGGGGTTTAATCACTTTTGGAAAGGTCCAGAACACCCTGATGGCAGCGATTTATTGTATCTGCAAGGGCATTCTAGTCCCGGTATTTATGCCCGTTCTTACCTTGAAGGCCGGTTAACTGATGATCAGTTAATTCACTTTCGCCGTGAAGTAGATGGTAGAGGTTTATCAAGCTATCCCCATCCAAAGTTAATGCCAAGTTATTGGCAATTCCCAACAGTGTCCATGGGATTAGGGCCTTTAATGGCAATTTATCAAGCACGGTATTTAAAATACTTACATGCACGTGATATTGCAGTGACAACAAACCGTAAAGTATGGGCTTTTTGTGGTGATGGTGAAATGGACGAGCCTGAATCTATGGGTGCTATCGGTGTTGCAGGCCGTGAACGTTTAGACAATTTAATTTTTGTGATTAACTGTAATTTACAAAGATTAGACGGACCTGTACGCGGCAATGGAAAAATTATTCAAGAGATGGAAGGTAATTTTCGTGGTTCTGGTTGGAATGTGATTAAAGTTGTTTGGGGTTCTGGCTGGGACGATTTACTACAAAAAGATTCAGATGGACACCTTAAAAAATTAATGATGGACACTGTTGATGGTGAATATCAAGCGTACAAGGCTTATGACGGTGCTTATATACGAGAGAACTTTTTTAACAAACGCCCTGAAACTGCCGCAATGGTGACCCATTTAAGTGATGATGATATTTGGAATTTAACCCGTGGTGGTCATGACCCACATAAAGTGTATGCTGCTTTCAGTGCCGCGACGCAACATGTCGGACAACCAACTGTTATTTTAGTCAAAACGATTAAAGGTTACGGTATGGGTAAATCGGCTGAAGGACGCAATACAGCGCATCAGACTAAAAAATTAACTGATGAAACTATCCGCGAAATGCGCGACCGTTTTGGCGTGCCTATTAGTGATGCTGATTTACCGAATATTCCATTTTTTAAGCCCAGCGATGAATCGCCCGAAATGAAATACCTGCACGAGCGTCGCAAAGCTTTAGGTGGCTACTTGCCGACCCGTTTAGAAAAATCAACAGAATGGTTTGTCGTGCCTGGATTAGATACGTTTAACAGTATTTTAGAACCCACTGCTGAAGGGCGTGAAATTAGCACAACACAGGCTTATGTTCGCTTTATTACACAATTATTGCGTGACAAAGCTTTAGGACCACGCGTTGTACCTATTTTGGTTGATGAAGCCCGTACTTTTGGAATGGAAGGTTTATTCCGTCAAATTGGTATTTATAACCATCAAGGTCAGCTCTACGAACCTGTAGACAAAGACCAAGTGATGTATTACCGTGAAGACAAAAAAGGACAAATTTTACAAGAAGGCATTAATGAAGCAGGTGCAATGGCCAGTTGGATTGCTGCTGCAACCAGTTACAGCACTAACGACCGCATTACGATTCCGTTTTATACGTTTTATAGTATGTTTGGTTTACAACGTACAGGTGATTTAGCTTGGGCTGCGGGCGATATGCGGGCACGCGGCTTTTTAATGGCAGGCACTGCTGGGCGTACTACTTTAAATGGTGAAGGCTTACAACACGAAGATGGTCATAGCCATATTATGGCTGCAACGATTCCCAACTGTATACCTTATGATGCAACGTATGCCCATGAAATTGCGGTGATTTTACAAGATGGTTTACGCCGTATGGTGGCTGAACAAGAAGACGTTTATTACTATGTGACCATTATGAATGAGAACTATCCGCAACCTGGATTAATTCCTGGTACGGAAGCACAGATTCTAAAAGGTATGTACGAGTTGCGTCATGGTGGTAATCATCAATACCGCGTGCAATTGTTAGGTAGTGGAACAATTTTACGTGAAGTAGAAGCTGCTGCCGTTTTATTAGAAAATGAGTGGAGTATTAGTGTTGATATTTGGAGTTGTCCAAGCTTTACGCTATTAGCCCGTGATGGACAAAGTTGCGTCCGCTACAATTTGTTGCACCCGACACAAGCACAACACACTCCATTTGTTACTGAACAACTCAAGCGTAGTACAGGACCAATCGTAGCCAGTACCGATTATATGAAGCTATTTGCTGAACAAATTCGCCCGTATATACCTGCTGATAACCAAGGACAACCACGTAACTATACTGTTTTAGGGACAGATGGATTTGGTCGTAGCGATAGCCGCGTTAAATTGCGTGAACATTTTGAGGTAAATCGTCATTTTGTAGTGATTGCTGCTTTAAAAGCTTTGGCTGATGAGGGTAAATTAAGCCATGAGGTGGTTGCTCAAGCCATTACAAAATATGGTATTAATCCTGAAAAAGTTAATCCGATTAATGCTTAAATACTAAGATACTAAGATATTAAATAAATAAATAATTAAGTAATTAAGTAATTAAGTAATTAAGTAATTAAGTAATTAAGCAAAATATACTGTTAAGACAGTTAAACAGTTAAACAGTTAAACAGTTAAACAGTTAAACAATTAAACAGTTAAACAATTAAACAATTAAACAATTAAACAATTAATTAAAAACTATGAATATCATTCAAGTAAAAGTGCCCGATATTGGTGATTTAGATGAAGTTGAAATCATTGAATTAATGGTTAAAGTAGGTGATGTTATTGTCAAAGAGCAGTCTTTAATTACTGTTGAATCTGACAAAGCCAGTATGGAAATTCCAAGTAGCCACGCTGGTACAGTCCAAAAAATTATTGTTAAAGTCGGTGATAAAGTTAAACTGGGCAGTGTTGTACTAGAGTTAGCAGAAACCAGTGCTACACCCTTAGCTACTATTGTGCCAGCCGCTGCTATACCTGTAGTTACACCGCCTATTACGGCGGTTATTGCTATACCTAGCAATACACCTGTTGCTATAACGCCTGCACCAAGCCCAGCAGCTGTTGCAGTGATAAACAATGTAGCAGCCACAACTGATGTCAGCAAAGCCCATGCTTCGCCTAGCGTTCGGGCTTTTGCCCGTGAATTAGGCGCTAATTTAAATCAAATTAAAGGAACAGCAGAGTATGGACGCATCACCCATGCTGATGTACAAGCGTTTGTTAAAGCGATATTAACAGCCTCACCCGTTGATACTAGTACCACAATAAACAATACACCGTCAAATAATGGCGGTGGCTTAAATTTATTGCCTTGGCCTAAAGTTGATTTTGCTAAATTTGGGGCGATTGAAACCAAGGCACGCTCACGCATTCAAAAGATTTCGGGTGCTAATTTAGTGCGTAACTGGGCAATGATTCCACACGTGACTCAATTTGACCAAGCAGATATTACTGATTTAGAACAATTCCGTAAAGACAGCAATGTTGCTTTAGAAAAACAAGGCATCAAGCTAACTATGTTGGCGTTTGTGATTAAAGCGTGTGTACATGCACTGAAAAAACATCCCACATTTAATGCCAGTTTAGATGACAGTGGTGATAATTTAGTTTTTAAACACTATTTTCATATTGGTTTTGCTGCCGATACGCCTAATGGTTTAGTCGTGCCAGTGCTGCGTGATGCAGACCAAAAAAGTGTTGGACACATTGCTAAAGAAATGGGTGAACTGGCTAAATTGGCACGCGATGGTAAATTGTCGCCTGCACAAATGCAAGGGGCTTGTTTTACAATTAGCTCCTTAGGGGGTATTGGTGGTACTGCGTTTACACCGATTATTAATGCCCCTGAAGTGGCAATTTTAGGGTTAAGTAAATCTGAAATGAAGCCTGTTTGGGACGGCAGTAGTTTTGTACCACGCTTGATGTTGCCTTTATCCGTCAGCTTTGACCACCGCGTGATTGATGGGGCTGCGGCAGCACGGTTTACGGCTGACTTGGCTGCAACTTTAGCCGATATGCGGAAAATACTATTGTAAATTACAGGGTTGATTGATTGAGTAAGCCCGTAAATCACCGCATTTAAAGCTGTATTTGCGGGCTTATTTATTTTTTAATTAACAAATTTAAATATTAAATCAATTATTTAATAATCACACATGAAAAAATCATATTTATTTTTACAACACAAGCAGTTATTTAAATTTATTTTAAATGTACTCATCATTGGTATGAGTTCTGTTGTTTATGCTAAAGATATCAATGTAATTAAGAAACAATTCCCTAAAAATCAATTTAAACGAATAATAGAATTAGATTATTTTACAAAAGCACCTTTAACGATTTATCAAAATGCAGTTGAAAACTCTGGTGAGGAATTAAGTCCAAAAGAAAAATTTGAACTAAATAAAAAAGCTGAAAACTATGAAAAAGAAGCCCTAGCAAATGCAGGGCAATATTTAGCTTTAGTCTGTACTAGCAAGACTAGTTGTAGTATCAGAGCCAATCAAGTGTTCACCCGTAAAGAAAAAGTTTGGGCAGGTTATGCCGCTAACAGCACTTACCCTGATGGCACAGACGACGGGGTGGTTGCTTGGGTTAAAAAACCTATCAAAGGCACTGTATTTTTTATAAAAAGTAATTTACCGAGTGTAAAAAAAGACCACCCAATCAAAACTTGGTATGCAAATTTAGACGCTTTACATACGCGTGAAAAAGAATTTAATCCTCATGATTATCCTACGAATACCACAGAAGAAGCTGAAGCGGAGCAATCAAGAAAGAAAAAATACATACAAACCATTTCTTTAGACCATGGAAACCAACTAACTGTGATTGGTAAAACTAAAGAAAATGCTAAAGACAATGACGGTTCTTTTACTCGTATTAATTGGTTTGTTAAAGTGAATGGCATTGAAAAAAAATTAACCTTTATGAAAGAACCTATACTTGAATTAAAAGATATGGCTGATATACCCAGCTATTTATTATGGGTGGGTGATTTAGATGGCGACAATCAACCTGACCTTATTGTCAATAATGATGGTGGCTGGGGTGAGATTGAATATAAATTATTTCTTTCTACAGATATTAAACCCAATAAACCTTGGAAACCTGCGGCAGTGTTTGGCTGGTCTTCGGGTAGTCCACGTTGTTAAAATAACCAAATAATCGCTTTAAAAAATATCTATTAATAATACACAGGAATACACTATGAGTATAGAATTACGCGTCCCCGATATTGGTGATTTTGCTGAAGTTGAAGTCATTGAAATTTTAGTTAAGGTAGGTGATACAGTTATTAAAGACCAATCATTAATTACCGTTGAATCGGATAAAGCCAGTATGGAAATTCCCGCCAGTGATGCGGGCATTATTGAAACACTCACCGTAAAAATCGGTGATAAAGTCAAAATGGGCAGCATATTAGGCACGTTGTCTAGTTCAAATATATCAATGCCAGTATTAATAGCAAAGCCAGCGACGGCTGAAGTTAGCTCTTCTGAAGCCGTAATTAATTCTGCCCCACAAGCATCAAACTTTGCAGGCACTGTGGATATACAGTGCGATGTATTGGTTTTAGGGGCAGGCCCTGGTGGCTATAGTGCAGCGTTTCGTGCTGCTGATTTAGGTTTAAATGTGATAATGGTTGAACGTTACTCAACACTGGGCGGCGTTTGCTTAAATGTGGGTTGTATTCCATCTAAAGCGTTATTGCACGTTGCTGCCGTTATGGACGAGATTAAACACTTCACAGAAGTAGGTATTACGTTCCAAGGTATGACTGTTGATATGGCAAAGCTTAAGTCGCATAAAAACAAAGTCATTAATAAATTGACAAGTGGTTTATCAGCTATGGCAAAAATGCGTAAAGTCAATGTATTACATGGCAACGCTCAATTTGTCAGTAGTCATGCTTTAACGGTAACCGCCGAAGATGGCAGTATTAAAACAGTCGGTTTTAAAAATGCAATTATTGCCGCAGGTTCAAGCGTAGTACATTTACCATTTGCTCCCAAAGATGAACGGATTGTTGATAGTACGGGTGCATTAGAATTGCGTTTTTTACCTAAAAAAATGTTAATTATTGGCGGGGGTATTATTGGTTTAGAAATGGGTACAGTTTATTCTACTTTAGGCGCACGTTTAGATGTTGTTGAAATGATGGACGGTTTAATGCAAGGTGCTGACCGTGATTTAGTCAAAGTATGGCAAAAAATGAATGCGCCACGTTTTGACAACATAATGACACAGACTAAAACTGTGGGTATTGAAGCCAAAGAAGACGGTGTTTATGTAAGCTTTGAAGGTGTAAATGCCCCTAAAGAACCGCAACGCTATGATTTAGTTTTACAAGCGGTTGGACGCAAACCAAACGGTGGTTTAGTGGGGGCAGATAAGGCGGGTGTTATCGTTACAGACCGTGGATTTATTCCCGTAGACAAACAAATGCGTACCAATATACCTCATATTTTTGCAATCGGTGATTTAGTAGGGCAACCGATGTTAGCCCATAAAGCAGTTCATGAAGGTCATGTAGCAGCGGAAGTATGTGCGGGGCATAAAGCCTATTTTGATGCAAAAGTCATTCCAAGTGTGGCTTACACTGACCCTGAAGTGGCGTGGGTAGGTGAAACTGAAGACAGTTTAAAAGCAAATGGCATTGCCTACAAAAAAGGTTTGTTTCCTTGGGCAGCCAGCGGCAGAGCGATTGCCAATGGTCGTGATGAAGGCTTTACTAAGCTTTTATTTGCTAAAGACACAGGGTTTATTGTCGGTGGCGGTATTGTGGGAACGCATGCAGGCGATATGATTGGTGAAGTTGCTTTAGCCATTGAAATGAATGCAACCAGTGTTGATATGGGTAAAACTATTCACCCGCACCCTACTTTAGGTGAAAGTATTGGGTTAGCGGCTGAAGCAGCTGATGGGCATTGCACTGATTTGCCACCCATGAAAAAATAAATATAAAACATTTATCAAGTTATATATAAGCAGGTTTATACACAGTGTATAAGCCTGTTTTTATTTACATCTTATTTAATCTTATGTATCTTATGTATCTTATGTATCTTATATATACTTTATATTTTATATATATTTTATATAGTTATAGTTATAGTTTATTTATATTTATATTTATTTATTAAATTTTAAAAATTTTATCAATATGGCAGAGCAATTTAAATTTATAGATTTATTTTCGGGCATTGGTGGGTTTCATCTTGCAATGCACGGTTTAGGTGGCAAATGCGTATTTGCATCAGAAATTGATTTACACGCACGCAAAACGTATGAATATAATTTTAAAAATATTAGCCCCCAATTATTTAATAATAAGCAAGATGAAACGATTAACTTATTTAAACTATTTAATGATGATATAAGAAGTATATCACCCGCAGAGATACCTGATTTTGATATTTTATGTGCTGGCTTTCCTTGTCAGCCATTTAGTCAGGCTGGACACAAACGAGGGTTTGATGATAATCATAAGTCTGAAAGAGGGAATTTATTTTTTAATATTGTTGACATTATCAAGGAAAAAAAGCCAAAAGCATTTTTTTTAGAAAATGTTCGCGGAATAATGAATCACGACAATGGCAATACATTTAAAACTATCAGAGAAATTTTAGAAGTTGAATTAGGCTATAGTTTTTATTTTAAAGTCGTTAAAGCCTGTGATTATGGTTTGCCACAATTGCGTCCACGTGCTTTTATGATAGGCTTTCGTGATGAAGGCATTTTAAGGAATTTCGTTTTTCCACCCGAGATACCCTTAAAATTTAATATGTCCGATGTTTTTCAAAAGAAATGTAGCCGTGAAATAGGTTTTACGATTAGAGTTGGTGGTCGAGGTTCTCCAATTGATGATAGACGTAATTGGGACGCATATTTGGTTGCTGGTGAAGTGGTTAAACTAATGCCTCCACAGGCATTAAAAATGCAGGGGTTTCCTGATAACTTTGAGTTTCCTGTTTCTAGTAAAGAAGCTATGAAACAACTGGGCAATACGGTAGCTGTTGATGCCGTGCGTGAATGTGCTAAAGCAATGATTGAATATATGAACAACTTAAATAGTAATATTAATAATATTGATAGCTTTGAAAATAACCATAAGAATAAAGGTGAATGGACAGAGTTACTTACTTTTTTAAAAATATTACATGAAAAAAAATTGATATTAGCACATTCTGACTTAACACCTAGCGATGGTTTTTTTAATGTATCTAAAGTAAGTACTTTAAATATTGCTAATTATTTTTCAATCCAAGGTGATGAGGCTTTTGTTGGCTTAAAAAATGATTTACTTGATAGTATTAACGACAAAATAACTATACAAACCTCCCACGTAAAAATCAGTGATATTTTAAATGATGAGGTATTACAGAATTTGACTATTAAAATCAAAGGTAATAGCGGAACATTCCATATTGATGAATTTGATAATATTCAAAAAAAACTCGGGCTATCAATTATTAAAGGCGGTAATAGCTTTCAAAAAGCGGATATTGTCTTAGATATCTCAAATGATGCATTTCAGAAAAAAAATGAAGGTTTTGGTATTAAATCTTATCTAGGCAGTAAACCAACTTTATTAAATGCATCAGGTAATACTAATTTTATATTTAAAATAACGGGTATTAGTGTAGAAAAAAATGATACTATTATTAATAGCGTTAATAATATTGACTCTTCGCAAAAAATAAAAGATAGGTTAAATAAAATTTGTGAGTTAGGTGGTCATCTTGTTTTTAGCAAAGTTGAAGTGACTTCAATGGAGTATAACTTAAAACTGATTGATTCTTATATGCCGCAAATTGTTGCGGCGATGCTTTTAGAGTTTTACTGTAATAGAACAGCGAGTATTTCTAAAAATTTAAATAATATTGATGCAGCCGGTATATTAAAATCAGCAATTCAGTATGACGATTTTAAAACACTAGAAGTAAAAGTAAAAAGGTTATTAGTCTCTGTTTTACTTGGTTTTTTTCCAGGTGAAAAATGGAGTGGTCATTATGTTTCTAATGGAACAATTGTTGTAAAAAATAATGGTGAACAAGTGGCTTTTCATATTATTGATTTAGCCTCTTTAGAAACATATTTATTTCAAAACATTAAATTTGATACACCTTCAAGTACTCGGCATAGATTTGGTCAAGTCATTTTAGAAAATGATGGTGGTTTGTATTTCAAACTAAATTTACAGCTACGTTTTTAGATTTATATTTAGATTTATATTTATAATTTATTAAAAATAATACCTCTAATACTCATATTCAATTTAGGAAAATATTATGACTGACCAAGAATTAAAAGATTTAGTAGCCAGCCTTGCAATAGCACAAGCCAAAACCGATGCACAGATGGCCAAAACCGATGCAGGTTTTGAAAAATTACAAGCAGCACAAGCCAAAACCGATGCACAGATGGCTAAAACTGATGCACAGATGGCTAAAACTGATACTAAATTAGACAAGCTGACGACTTTATGTGGCGGAATTGCCAGTAATCAAGGATCAGTCGCTGAAGAATTCTTTTTTAATAGTTTGGTGAGTAAACCATTTTTAGGCGATATTAAGTTTGACCGAATTACGCCGCAATTAGTTGTTGGACGCAAAGGCAAACAGAGTGAATATGACATTGTGATGGTCAATGGTGCGAGTGTGGGTATTGTAGAAATTAAATACAAAGCCCATATTAATGACCTTGAGCAAGTCCATGCCCAAATTGCACGGTTTAAACGCGACTGCCCCGAATTTAAACATTATGTTATTTATGGCGGCATTGCTGCTTTAAGTGTACCGAAAGATGTCAGTAAAGCTGCAAAAGCACAAGGTTTATTTGTGCTTAAACGTAAAGGCGAACAACTCAATATTCAAACAGACGGTATGAAGGGTTTTTAGCAAGGTGAGTATTTATACAATAAAATGGCTGGATAGTACTTTAGTTTATTACAAATATAGTAGTAATCATCATCATCTATTGTGCTGCACTATAATTAACATTCAGCCTAATTCACACAGATTAGGCGGACGGCTTGATAAATCGATGGTGGGATATATTAATTTAAATTAAAATAATTAATTATGATTAACTTATAATTAATTTAACTTTGCTGTAAAAAATCTATTTTATAAAAAATAGATTTTAATTTTTTTAATACCTTTACCCATGGTTTTCAGCCAGTTGAACTGCCGTTTTAGATGTATTACCGTACCCTAGGACGTAGCCAATCAATCTCCTGTGGACTTTGAAAGGAAACTGCCATGTCAGTATCTCATACCAGTGATAATCACATATTAGAAGCACACCACCGTGTACCGATTACCGGTGCAGAAATTTTAGTCAAATGCCTTGCAGAAGAGGGCGTTGAACACGTTTTTGGTTATCCAGGCGGTGCAGTTTTATATATTTATGATGCTATTTTTAAGCAACATAAGTTTGAACATGTTTTAGTACGCCATGAACAAGCCGCAGTACATGCTGCCGATGCCTATAGCCGCTCCAGTGAAGGAAAAGTGGGCGTTGCTTTGGTTACCAGCGGACCAGGTGCGACTAATGCAGTAACAGGTTTAGCCACGGCATATATGGATAGTATTCCAATGGTCGTGATTTCTGGGCAAGTACCCACGCACGCAATTGGTTTAGATGCCTTTCAAGAATGTGATACGGTGGGTATTACTCGCCCTTGTGTTAAACATAATTTTTTAGTTAAACGTGCTGAAGACATTGCCGAAACCATTAAAAAAGCATTTTATATTGCCCGTACAGGCCGTCCTGGCCCAGTGTTAGTGGACATTCCTAAAGACATTACGATTGCTAAGGCGGTATTTGATTACCGTATGAATGTTGAGATGCGTTCATATAAACCTGTTGAACGTGGGCATAGCGGGCAAATAAAAAAAGCAGCACAATTATTGTTACAAGCTAAACGGCCTATGGTTTATACAGGCGGCGGTGTCATATTAGGCAATGCAGCAACCTTAGTAAACGAACTGGTTGACCAGCTTAACTACCCTTGTACCAATACTTTAATGGGTTTGGGCGGTTACCGTGCGAGTAGTCCAAATTTTTTAGGTATGTTAGGCATGCACGGTACTTACGAAGCCAACATGGCGATGCAAGAGTGTGATGTTTTAATTGCTATTGGAGCGAGGTTTGACGACCGAGTGATTGGTAATCCAGCCCATTTTTGTAGTGTTCCACGTAAAATAATTCATATTGATGTAGACCCCAGCTCAATTAGTAAGCGGGTTAAAGTGGATATTCCTATTGTGGGTGATGTTAAAAGTGTACTAATAGATTTATTAGCACACTTAGATGAATTAAACCCTAATCCAAATACTGAAGCATTGGCCGATTGGTGGAAGAAAATTACTGTTTGGCGTAACCGTCAATGTTTAGTATATCCAACCAGTGATACCGTTATTAAGCCGCAGTTTGTAGTAGAGCAATTGTGGAAAGTTACGCAAGGTGATGCGTTCATTACATCTGATGTTGGACAGCACCAGATGTTTGCAGCCCAGTATTACCCTTTTGACAAGCCACGCCGTTGGATTAATTCAGGTGGCTTAGGTACTATGGGGGTGGGTTTGCCTTATGCTATGGGTGTACAACGTGCTAATCCAGACGCCGATGTAGCGGTTATTACGGGCGAAGGTTCGATTCAAATGTGTATTCAAGAGTTATCAACCTGTAAACAATATGACTTAAGCCCAAAAATTATTTGTTTAAACAATGGTTATTTAGGAATGGTGCGTCAATGGCAAGAGTTAGATTATGGCAACCGCTACAGCCATAGTTATATGGATGCTTTGCCTGACTTTGTAAAATTAGCTGAAGCGTATGGACATATTGGAATACAAATTAAAAATCCACATGATGTTGAATCTGCTTTAAAAGATGCTTTTATTAAATATAAAGGACGGTTGGTGTTTTTAGACTTTATTACCGATAGAGAAACCAATGTGTGGCCTATGGTAAAAGCAGGCAAAGGCTTGTCTGAAATGATTTTAGGCAGCGAAGATTTGTAAAGCCATTATTAATAATTAAGGTGAATATATTAAATATTTAATATTTAGGTAATGTTAAATTATAACTTTTACAATATTTAATATTTAATATTTAATATTAAATGTTGATTATTAAGTCTATTTAAGAGGATTACATGAAACACACTATTTCCGTATTATTAGAGAATGAAGCTGGCGCCTTGTCGCGTGTAGTAGGTTTATTTTCAGCACGGGCTTACAACATTGACAGTTTAAACGTGGCAGCGACTGAAGACCCAACCTTATACAGAATGACCTTAGTTACGCAAGGCAGTGACGATACCATTGAACAAATTACTAAAAACTTGCATCGCTTGATTGAAGTGGTTAAAGTAATGGATTTAACGGAAGGTGAGCATATTGAGCGTGAATTAATGTTATTAAAAGTACGTGCCGTGGGTAAAGACCGTGAAGAATTTAAACGTATGGCTGATATTTTTCATGGCCGCATTATTGATGTCAGTGAAAAAACATATACGTTAGAATTGACGGGTGAATCGCGAGATTTAGACCAATTTTTAAAAGCAGTTGATACAAAATTAATTTTAGAAACTGTACGTACAGGTTTAAGTGGTTTAGGGCGAGGTGAACGAATTTTAAAGGTTTAGTATAATTTATCGTTAATATTTATCGTTAATATTTATGCTTTATTCATACAGTTTATTCATACAGTTTATTTATACAGTTTATTTATACAGTTTATTTATACAGTTTTTTATTTAATTTTTTGATTTATAAATAAGGATTTTTATGAAAGTTTTTTACGACAAAGATTGCGATTTAAACATTGTTAAAAGTAAAACAGTAGCCATTATTGGTTACGGTTCACAAGGGCATGCCCACGCACAAAACCTGCACGAAAGCGGCGTAAAAGTCATTGTTGGTTTGCGTAAAGGCGGTGCAAGCTGGAATAAAGTAGCGATGGCTGGTTTAACGGTTGCTGAAGTAGATGACGCGGTTAAAGCCGCTGATATTGTGATGATTTTATTGCCTGATGAAAATATCGCTGAAGTATATACCAATAATATTGCCCCAAATATTAAACAAGGTGCAACATTAGCGTTTGCTCATGGCTTCAATGTACATTATAACCAAGTCGTACCCCGTGCCGATTTAGATGTCATTATGGTTGCGCCAAAAGCCCCCGGTCATACAGTACGTAACACGTATAAACAAGGGGGCGGTGTGCCGCATTTAGTAGCGGTTCATGCTGATAAGTCAGGGACTGCCCGTGCAACGGCGATGTCTTATGCCAGTGCTAACGGCGGTGGCAAAGCAGGTATCATTGAAACTAACTTTAAAGAAGAAACTGAAACTGATTTATTTGGTGAACAAGCCGTGTTATGTGGCGGGGCAGTTGAACTCATCAAAATGGGGTATGAAACTTTGACTGAAGCAGGCTATGCCCCTGAAATGGCCTATTTTGAATGTTTGCACGAACTAAAACTAATTGTTGATTTAATTTATGAAGGCGGTATCGCCAATATGAATTATTCAATTTCTAATAATGCTGAATACGGTGAATATATCACCGGTCCAGAAGTGATTAACGAACAATCACGCGTAGCAATGCGTAATGCGTTAAAGCGTATTCAAAATGGTGAATATGCCAAAATGTTTATTTCTGAAGGGCGTTTAAACTATCCATCAATGACGGCTCGTCGCCGCAATACCGCTGACCATAGCATTGAAAAAGTAGGTGCACAGTTACGTGCCATGATGCCTTGGATTGCTAAAAATAAATTAGTTGACCAAACACGTAATTAATAATAATTTAATAATTAATAATTAATAATTAATAATTAATAATTAATAGTTAATAATTAATAATTAATAGTTAATTTATAACAAAGCTATATAAATAAAAATCCGCACTTTTAATATAAGAAGGTGCGGATTTTTAACGGCCTAGGCATTAATTTATTTATACATTGTATTGATAATAGTATACTGATAAATATTATATTGGTATTGCTTTAAGCTTCCAGCGTTCAAAATAGTTTTGAGAATACCCATAAGCCCAATACCATATCATACTCACTAACATACTAGAAGACAGTATCCATTCTAAGGCAGCAACATTAGACATAATGGGTGATAGTTTTATGGAGATACCACCAATAACAGCCACCGCAGTAATAATCCTTGCTTGTAAACTCATAACAGGGGCATCCATATCAGCATTTATAATTAACCATAAATAAATGATAACACATATTAAACTTGCAATAATCGGATATACAAATATATTCTTTAAAAAAAGAACTACTAAAAATAATAATATACTTAATATACTCAACGCTTTCACTGCTAACTTTTCTAATACTCTAAATCTATTGAATAAAAGCCAGCTGGGTATGGTTTGACTCCAATCAATTCTTAAAAAACTTGGAAATTGGGTACGCACCATTAAGGCAGTTAAAATCAATATAGTCCATCGGCTAGGATTACTTTCTTTTGCAAGACTCATAGCAGCGATTGACTCATTGTTGTGATTAGATGCAGACAACATATAAATACCTAAAAAAACTGCTGCTGCACAAATATAAGGGTGATTAGGTCTGATGCGTTGTAGTTTACTTAAATACCGTAAGTACATAAAAGTAAGCGTACCCACCACTGCACTGGCTAATGTATAAGTTTCCATTAATTCACGTGAGAATACTTGTGGTCTTTGCCAAGGCCAAAAAAATAATAAAATAAGCACGGATACGGCTTCTATATTGCCAAAAAAAGACAAAGTTAATTGATTGTTTATATACTTATATAACCGTTGAGCTAAGTTTAGTTTAGGTAACGTATTGATTAAACCATCTGTCTGGCTGCTATTAATAGCAGCATCAATATTAATATTTTTAGTAAAATTTTTATAATGTAAATTAATATGATACCTACAATGAGCATATATTGACATATATATAAATGAACACAGTATTGTAGACCCTATAACAATAGATATATCTTTAACTATACTAAATACAGTATTTATTTCTTTAGTTTTAACTCTTGTAATATCAGTATTGCTATATTCAGAAAAATAATGATAGTGAATAGTATTTAATAGTATAAATAAAAAAGGTATACTGACTAAGCCTAATAGTAAACAAATGAGTTGAGTTAAACTATTGGGCCAATTCTCTATTCGCCATACTTGACGCGGATTCAGTAAATTAGCCCATTGGGGATATTTTTTATTAATACCCATAAGCCGAAGCTTTAGATTTTTTGCTTGACGGCGGTAGATAAACCATAGTTTAGTAAATGACAATAAACCCATTGGTGACACTAAATAATATTCTAAAGTATCTTTTTGTTTAGCGTTAAGCTGAAAAAACATTTTTTCACGCAAACCATCACACTTGGCTTCTAATAAACTGTGTTGAGTCCACGATTGATTATGCCAACCATATAACTCGTAATCAAACGTTTTTAAGGTTAATTTAAGGCTATCTAAACTAACCCATGTATTTGCTTCTTCTAAAATTAACCAGCCTAATTTTTCAGCAAATACTTGGCGACTAAGATAATGGGCTAAAGCAGGCTCTTTAAATACAGTGTTTAAGCAAGACAATTGTGCGATATTGCTTTCGGTCGCTGTCAAATGTTCAGTGGCTAAAAACTGGGTTACAAACAATTGCCAAGCAGTCTCCAAGGCCAGTACGTCCTCTTGATGTTGTTTAACAATTAAATCACTAGATAGATTGGTTAAATCTAAATACTCGTATTTAGCAATCGTTTTTTTCAATGAAAATAAAGAATCATTGATTTTAGTGTCATTATTTTGTAGCGTGACTGAATTAATCGTTGCATTATTGTGTTCGCTGGCTTCAATTAAGGCTTCTTTTACACGTTCGTATGCTAATCGTATGTGTGTAAATCCTTCTGGATCAGTTTCAGGGCGATGTGCTTTTGCACCTTTAGCATACGCTTTTTTAAGATTAGCTAAACTACAGTCATCGGGTGTTAAGCCTAAAATCACTAGGGCATCATCGTAATTCATGGACGAATTTCCTGAATATTATTTTGAACAGTCTGGTCAGTATCAAGCGTTTCAATAATACTGTCTGCTTCTATATTGTCACACCACATATTTAAACGCAAACGTTCGCGGGCAATATCGGCTAAGTTTTTTGTGTTTAATAATTGAGTAAATGCCGAATACTCTAATTGAATTTCATCACAAATATCGCCTAAATATTCTTGGTGTAAGCGTTCTAAACGAGCAATTAAGCTACGATTTTCTTGTTGGTCACGTGGACTCACTCTTAAGCGCGACAGTTGTGCCTTGCATTCGTTTATTTCGTCACGGCTTAAGCTGCTGGCTTGCCCTAATAAACTTAAACTATATTTTGCACCTGTAGGCAAAACGACGGCATCGACTTCTAACAAGCCTGATACATCATAAGAAAAGCGTACATCAATAGATAAATTATCTTTTTTTCTACGCGGCAAAGGAATAGTCAGTTTGCCTAATTGAATATTGTCGCGTACTAAACGGGATTCACCTTGATAAATGTTTAAAGTTACTTCAGTTTGATAATCTTCAGTCGGCAGGTAGTTTTCACACATAGATACAGGGACTAAAGTATTTCTGGCAATAATACACGAAAATAAATTGCCGTCTGTACCCCGTATATCATTCATATTAACAGTGTCAATCCCTAAACTATAGGGGCAAACATCGGTCATCATAATTTCATCTAAGCTACTGTCTTGAGCGCATAAACCCGCTAAAATGGCTGCACCTAAAGCGATGGCTTCATCAGGTTGAACTTGAGTATTTAGGTGTTTGCCTAATAAACGGTGTAAAGCTTGGCGAATAATTGGCATACGACTGGCACCACCGACTAAAACGATATCCTGTAATTGTGCGGGTGTAGTGTGTGCATCACGCATTGCACGTTCAACGGCTTTGCAAAAACGTATTAATAATGAGGCAGCACACTCAACAAATAAAGCCTGTGTTACATTAAAGGTGTAATGGCTATCGTTAAATACAGCGTCCCAGTTTGCTTCACTGTGTTGGCTAAGTATTAACTTACAACGCTCGGCTTGATGGTATAAAAATACTGCTATTTGCTTGTCTAAGCTGGCTTGATTAGACTTGATGGATATTTTGCCCTGTTGATTATTTTGCGTGTAATGTAAAGTAGATTGTTGAGTAGATTGTTGAGTAAATTGTTTGTTAAGTAATATGTGTGCTGTACTATTTTGTGCCGTAGTATCAACAGACTGTTTACGCATTTGTTCTTTTAATAAAACACTTAGCACCTGTGTAAAATCCTCACCACCCAGCTGATTATCGCCTGTAGATGATTTAACTTCAATCATATTCTCAAATAATTCCACCACGCTAACGTCTAGCGTACCGCCGCCTAAATCTACAACCATAAACTGATTATCATTGCCTGCTTTGTGTAAACCATAAGACAATGCAGCAGCCGTGGGTTCATTGATTAAACGTACCACATTTAAGCCTGCAATGTGTGCCGCATTACGAGTCGCTTTGCGTTGCGTATCATTAAAATAAGCAGGAACACTAATGACCACATCAGAAATACTACATCCTAAAGCATATTCAGCATCATCACGCAAACTTTGTAATACTAACGCCGATAAATCTTCGGCCGTAAATGCATGCGTTTCACCTTCCAGTTTATATAATTTAGACGTACCCATATGACGCTTAAAAACACTGGCCGTACGATTGGGGTGAGTCATTAAACGCTCTTTAGCCGCTTGCCCTACCAATAGCGCACCCTCATCAGATACTGACACTACACTGGGGGTTAAAAAACTACCTAAAGCATTAGGCAATAAAGTGGCTTGACCATTATTCCATACTGCAATTAAGCTATGAGTTGTCCCTAAATCAATGCCAATACAAGGCACAGATTGAGTCGGCGTAATAACCTGCTGTACATCTGATACGGGTTTCATGGCAGTCCTTCGTTTAACTAAACAATATAAATAATAAATAGCTACTCATATAAATAAGTCATTAAATATAGGTCATTAAATATAATCCATGTAGCTTAATAACTATACTAAAAATGTTGCTGCCGCACGGGTTAATCGGTCAGTAACGCCCGCCCATTCAGCGCTACTAGGAATCGGTTCTACCACAATCTCATCATAGCCCATAGTGTCTAAATGGCGTAAAGTAGCATACAGTTGCTGGGCATAGTGTATAGCATCATTAGGCATAGCCTGATAATGAGTCGCCAATACTGTACTAGGTGAACGCCCCATCAATACAACACGAGTGTGTAAAGTATCCACTATATCAGTAGTACATAAGCGAATAGGTGTTTTAGGGGCATAATG
Organism: Pseudomonadota bacterium; assembly: GCA_041170585.1. GTDB lineage: Bacteria > Pseudomonadota > Gammaproteobacteria > Burkholderiales > Burkholderiaceae_C > JBDLSY01. Next base: position 61,532 of record JBEDNN010000010.1, read on the forward strand.
TGCCATTAAACTACCTGATACACGTGGCTTATTTGATGAATGGGTTATATCATTTGCAACGGCTAATCCTGTGGTACGCGTAATATCAGTAGGTGTAATTAAACCATGGCGTAAAATACGCGGCTTTGCTTTCGTACAATCAATAATCGTAGATTCAATACCAATTTCACAAGCCCCACCGTCTAAAATGAACAGTTCATCATTAAGATGCATAAATTCAGCATATACATGGTGTGCGGTCGTTGGGCTAACACAACCAAACTGATTCGCACTGGGGGCAGCAACACCGTATATATTTAATTGATGGCATACAGTCAATAACTGTTGGGCGACAGGGTGACTGGGGCAACGCAGTGCAACGGTGTCTTGATGCCCAGTAATAAAGTCGCCAACGTGTTGGGTTCTAGGTAAAACAACGGTACACGCACCAGGCCAAAACGCTTTCATTAACTGATAAGCATAGTTTGGAATGTCCTTTGCCCATAAAGTAACCTCTGCTTGAGGTGCTAAATGCACAATTAACGGGTGATTACTGGGGCGATTTTTAGCACAGTAAACTTTTGCAATAGCATCAGGACAATTTGCATCAGCTGCCAAACCATAAACTGTTTCTGTAGGCAAACCGATAATTTTACCTGCCGCAATAGCAGCAGCAGCAAGGCTTATATTATGAGGCGTAGAGGCAAAAATCATAGGGTTATTTTATGATAAAAATCTAGGAGCCAATACACTTAAATGCGTATTCACTAATAAATCATTCAGTTGTTTTTTTGCTAATTGCATCATAGTACGTGTTGATTTTGAATCAAGGTTAGTGTGTTTTTTAGCAAGAATGAGTTCATTTTTTAGGCTATGTTCCCACCCCACCAACTCGGTTACTGTAACTTGATAACCCGCAGCTTCTAATTGTAAACAACGTAAAACATTGGTTAAATGGCTACCAAATTCGCGTGTGTGCAAAGGTCGTTGCCACAATGAAGCCCACGAGTGAGTCGGTTTAACCGTAGATTGACGTAACAAAGCAGCCACTTCAGCTTGACAACAAGGAACTAGTACCATATAGGGTACTTGGCGTGCTAAACCAAAAGCAATGGCATCATCAGTGGCAGTGTTACAGGCATGTAAAGCGGTAACAATATGAACGTCCTTAGGCAATGTTTGTGTATCTACGGCATGTGCGGTATCACCTAATATAAAGCCCATTCGTTTAAAGCCTAATAATTGTGCTAATGAGGCAGTAGCAGTAATTAAATCAGCTCGTGATTCTATGCCCCATACACTGCCATTATTAGAGTCACCAAATAAAGCGTCGTACAATAAAAAGCCTAAGTAACTTTTTCCTGCCCCGTGATCCACTACATTGGGGGCAATATTTTGTGCTCTAAGTTCAGCAATTAAAGGTTCAATAAATTGTAGTAAATGATTAACTTGTTTTAATTTACGGCGTGTATCTTGATTGAGTTTACCATCAGCAGTTAATATGTGTAGATGCTTTAACAAATCGAGCGATTGTCCTTTACGCAATATATGGTCTAATGATTGAGTAGGACAAACAGTTTTTTTAGAGCGTTTCATACAACATATAGCATATTTAAGTGTAAAGTAAATTTATAAAATTATTAATAAAATTAAGTTTTATAACATCAGTAATAATTTTTCAGGTAATGTTCAAATAGCACTGATACAAAAAATTTAATACTTAAGAAGTAATTAGTAAAATCAATAAGTAATTAGTAAAATCAATAAGATAATATACCAACATAAATACTGTAAAAGTTAAAATTTAATTTTACCTAATTTTTCAATATACATAGCTGCTACATCAAAACCGGTTTGGTCTTTAATTTCTACAAAACAAGTGGGACTGGTTACATTAATTTCAGTGAGTTTATCACCGATAATATCTAAGCCAATTAAAAATAGCCCCCGTCCTTGTACCGCGTGTGCAACACTACGGGCAATACGCCAATCACTGTCGGTTAATGGCCGTGCTTCCGCCCGTCCACCAGCAGCTAAGTTACCACGAGTTTCACCTATTTGAGGAATCCGCGCCAAACAAAAAGGCACAGGTTCGCCACCAATCAGTAAAACACGCTTATCACCTTGAGTAATTTCAGGGAGATATTTTTGTGCCATAATTGTCTGCCGTCCCAGCTGTGTCAGCATTTCAATAATGACGTTGGTATTAAAATCATTCAACTTCACACGAAAAATACCTGTGCCACCCATACCATCTAAAGGTTTTAAGATAACATCTTTGTGTTCATAAATAAATGCTTTTAATTGTACTGTGTCGCTACTTACCAATGTTGTAGGTGATAAATCTGGAAACTCTAAAATAGCTAATTTTTCAGGGTGGTCACGTAAGGCTTGACCACTGTTATATACCCGTGTGCCTTGTTGTTCTGCACGGCTTAATAAATGTGTAGCATAAAAATATTCTGTATCAAAGGGCGGGTCTTTACGCATAATCACCGCATCAAATCGCGCTAAGGCACGGGTCTGAACAGTATTAATGGTATACCAATTAGGGGCAGTATAGTCATCATTTAAAGTAAGCTGTTTAACTGTTGCTTGCACCAATGGTGTTGCTAATAAATCTTTTTGTTCGCAGGCCCATACCGTATGTCCGCGTAACGAAGCCGCACGCATAATCGCACAGGTTGTATCTTTGTAAATTTTAAAACTATCTAAAGGGTCGGCAATAATAAGTATATTCATACAAAATAATAGGCTGGGTTATTGGTTTATTTTTAATTTAAAGCAATGAATAATTAATAAAAATCAACGAATAATTAATAAAAATCAACGAATAATTAACAAAAAATGGCATTGCTACTTTAATATGGTTAAAGTATATATTTCTAAAATTTTCTTAGCAAAATAAAGCTTGCGTAAGATAAAAAACACAATAACTATTTTTAAGTAGCAATACCCAAAAAATTA
>JBEDNN010000011.1:0-10330 GCA_041170585.1 Pseudomonadota bacterium
TTGTCATATCTTGTGCTGACTTAAACACAATTTCAGGCAGTGGGTCGTAATTGTCTTTGGCCGTTACCTTTACATTAACGTTATAAAATCCAATTTTAGTTGGGTGTTTTACAAGCGTTGCAGCCAAGCTACCTGTCGGGGCGGTGGTGTCGCCTTTGGTGAGTTGAACCATTTCATATTCAAACTCACCATTGACCCATTTATTTCTTGAGGTAGATAACTGTGCAAAAGAAGTCGCTAATCGAGGCAGTTTTTTATTTGAAGTAAATCCAAAACCACTTTGTTTGGTACGAGCAGGAATGACATATTTGGTATAAGTATCACTTAAACTATCATTGATGTCCCAATGAAATAATACTTCTTGTGCAACCACTTCATCATATTCTGCAGTTTCTCTATATGAACCTTCCCAATTTGCAGGGGCTGTAAAAGATAAAAATAATTTATCTCTTTCATCAAAGGGTATGGTTGCTACGCCTAAATCAGGGGGGTCAATGGCTTCGTATCCTAATACAAGATCAGATACATGATTATCTGAACGATTGTCCAAGATAAAATCATATTTAATTTGTTTGTTGCCTTTGATGTTTTTAGTATGTTTTGCAAATGTAGAGATGCTGTATTCTTTAGATAGGACATATAAAGGATCTGCTACACTTATTTGCGGTATGCTAGCTAATAAAATACTAAATAATAAAGAATAAGTTGTTGTTTTCATGGTGATTCCTTTAAGTCATTAAATTATTTACACACTTCAAAGTGGGGTCTGTCATATCCTTTTACTTTGGAATTCTTATAAGGTCGGCATAGTCCGCAAGTCGCAGCAACTTGATCAATTTTGGCATCGCTAGAATTCCAACTTGCATCAATCGCATCACCATCTGGGTGTTTGCTTTTTATAGCAACAGGCCGTCTTTCACCATTTTGTTTATTGGTTATTTGGTGAAACGCACGATGTGCTTCTATTGCATTACGAACAGGGATACAAGCAGGAGTTTGATTACTTTTACGATCAAGGGCTGTCATCTTATCGAAAATCTCGCGTAAATGATCTTGATAGACTTGCGGTCGCCAAGCGGAGTTTATTTTAAAGGTAATGTTAAATTTTAACTTTTATAATATTTATAGTGGTGCAGTAGCCTGTTAATTTTACTGGTTACTTCTTAATTATTAAATTTCTTGTATCAGTGCTATTTGAACATTACCCATTTTAATAATTCGTTTAAAAAGTCAAGTAATGTATAGTAAATTTAATTTACAATAAATATTACAAAATAAGCTATTATTTCGTAACAATATATTATAGATATTTTTAGGGTGTTGTAAGCTGTGGGGTGAAAAATTTACGTAAATATTTTTAATGGTGTGAAAAAAGTTTAATTAACAAAACTTTTTATTAATTAAGCTTTTCGGTAAAAATTTTTGCTTAGTCAAGTTTAGTAGATGCTTGAGTCATGGGCAAACCATTGTCTTTAGCAAAATTAATTAAAAAATCCCAAGCTTTAGGCTCTAATTTTTTAAGTTGTTCATCAACGACTACACAACGAATATCACCTATTAAGGTAGGCAGCACATAAGGCGAATAGCTTAAGTGCGAATTTAGTGTTGCCCCGCCCAGTCTAAATGGCGACATAACACCGCATAACCTATCTGCCCAGTCACTAGGACGAAATGCTTTGCCATCAGCGGTGATACCTTGAATGAAAAATTGTGCCATATTTTCTAGTTTAAGGGTTAAAACAATTATTCAGTTAAGTATTTTTCTATTTAAACACGTTATTATCCACCACACGCTAAAATAAAAGATATTTTTTATATTGCTTAGGTATATTCATATAATACTCATATTTTATTTATACGTTATTATTTATACGTTATTTATAATTTGTATAGTTTGTATAGTTTTTAATATTTTTAAATTAAATTGCTATTGTTATTGTAGTATTTAAGCATTATTTATTTCATTTGAAATTTATCGTTGCCATCGCCTAACTTTTTTATTATGATTCAACCTTTACTCGCCAGCATTTTTGGTAGCCGCAACCAGCGTTTACTTAAGCAATATAGCAAAACTGTCGCACATATTGCTACTTTTGAAGCCGCACTACAAGCACTGTCTGATGATGCACTTAAAGCTAAAACACCTGCGTTTAAGTCCCAAATCGCGGCTGGAGCAACTTTAGATTCCATACTCCCCGAATGTTTTGCTGTTGTCCGCGAAGCCAGCCGCCGTGTGATGGGTATGCGTCACTTTGATGCCCAAATGATTGGGGGTATGGTACTGCATTATGGCAAAATTGCCGAAATGCGTACAGGCGAAGGTAAGACATTAACAGCGACTTTGCCTGTTTATTTAAATGCTTTATCAGGTAAAGGCGTTCATGTGGTAACGGTCAATGATTATTTAGCCCAGCGTGATGCCGAATGGATGGCAAAACTATACAACTGGTTAGGCTTAACTGTGGGTATTAATTTATCAACGTTAGAAGGGGAAAATAAACAAGCAGCTTATTTATGTGATATTACTTACGGAACTAATAACGAGTTTGGTTTTGATTATTTACGCGATAATTTAGTGATGAATGCCTATTCAAGGGTTCAACGCCCACTAAATTTTGCGATTGTAGATGAGGTTGATAGTATTTTAATTGATGAGGCTCGTACACCTTTAATTATTAGTGGTGCTGCTGAAAATCATACGCAGTTATACCATCAAATAGACGGTGTACCGAGTTTATTAACGCGAATGACGCAAGAGCCAAAGCATACCGATGAAATAGCCCCCACAGGTGATTATTGGATAGATGAAAAACAAAATCAAATTCATTTGTCTGAAGCAGGTCATGAAAAAGCCGAAGGCATTTTAAGTGATTTAGGTTTGCTGCCTAAAGGGGTTAGTTTGTATAGCTCACAAAATATTAATTTAATGCACCATATTATGGTAGCTTTAAAAGCCCATAAAATTTACCACCGCAATCAACATTATGTTGTCAAGGACGGCGAGGTGGTTATTGTTGATGAGTTTACAGGGCGTTTAATGACGGGGCGTCGTTGGGGTGATGGCTTACACCAAGCTGTAGAAGCCAAAGAAGGTGTAGCGATTCAAGCTGAAAGTCATACTTTAGCCAGTGTAACTTTTCAAAATTATTTCCGTTTATATAGTAAATTAGCGGGTATGACGGGGACGGCTGATACAGAAGCGTATGAATTTCAACAAATTTATAACCTTGAAACGGTAGTGATTCCAACCAATCGCCCAATGGTACGTAAAGACTTAAATGACTTAATGTACCGTAGTGTTGAGGAAAAATACGAGGCTATTTGTGATGATGTTAAAAGCTGTTATGAACGTAAGCAGCCTGTACTAGTAGGGACTACTAGCGTTGAACAAAGTGAGCTTATTTCAAAAATATTAAACAATGCAGGGCTGCCGCACGAAGTCCTTAACGCTAAACAACATGAGCGTGAAGCACAAATTATTGCACAAGCGGGTAAACCTAAAGCGATTACTGTTGCTACCAATATGGCAGGGCGGGGTACTGATATTGTGTTGGGTGGTAATGTTGAAAAACAAATTCAATTTTTAGCATTGGATACTCAACTCACTCCTGAACAACGTGAAGCAGCTGCTAAAACGCTTCGCGATGAATGGGCAAGTATTAATGCGGCTGTCAAAGCGGCAGGTGGACTAAAAATTGTAGGCAGTGAACGCCATGAAAGCCGCCGAATTGATAATCAATTACGGGGCCGTTCTGGCCGTCAAGGTGATCCAGGTGAGTCACGCTTTTATTTAAGTATGGACGATGAATTACTGCGTATTTTTGGTGGTGAACGCTTAAAATCAATTATGAACCGCTTAAAATTGCCACAAGGTGAACCCATTGAAGCGAGTATGGTAACGCGAAGTATTGAAGGCTCACAACGAAAAGTAGAAAGCCGTAACTTTGATATGCGTAAACAGTTACTAGAATATGACGATATTGCCAATGAACAAAGAAAAATTATTTATCAGCAGCGTAATGATATTTTAGACAGTGATACCGTAACTATTAACGCAATATCAACTAATCTACGCCATGGAACTTTAACTGCGTTAATGAGTGATTATATACCTCACGACTCATTAGAAGAACAATGGGATATACAAGGTTTGCAAACTATATTAGAAAAAGAATGGGCAATAGACTGTGATTTAACTGCATTGCTTAGTCAATCAACCACCAATGCGGACAGTTTAAAAGCCGCTGTCATTGCACGCGCTGATGCCTTATATCAAGCCAAAATTGACCTGGTTACTGCTGATAGCTTTGCAGATTTTGAACGCACGTTGATGTTACAAACCATGGATTCTAAATGGCGTGATCATTTAACTGCTTTAGACCATTTGCGCCAAGGGATTCATCTTCGCGGTTATGCGCAAAAAAATCCAAAACAAGAGTATCAACGTGAAGCTTTTGAAATGTTTGGGGCATTATTAGACCATGTGCGTAGCGAAATTACTCGTATCATTATGACTATTAAAATTCGTGATGCACAAGAAGTTGCACAAGCAGAAGCCGCACTAGAAGCGGCGGCAGTATTGGGTGACCTAACTTTACAACATGGTGAAAGTAATAGTGCTAATTCTAATGTGAGTACATCAATCGCTGATGCGGCTAGTCAAAAAGCATCAAAAACTTCGAACAGTTCAGGACGTAATGATCCGTGTCCATGCGGCAGCGGTAAAAAATTTAAATCTTGTCATGGTAAGTTAAATTAATTCAATATTTTGAAATATAACTTAACACAGCCAGCCCCTAGCCCTTGTATTCAATTGTGCAAAATTGATGTTACCAGTGGCTGGTGTGTTGGGTGTTACCGTACTTTAGAAGAAATAAGTCACTGGAGTACTAAAACTACTTGTGAACAATATGCCCTATTAGCGGTTTTAAGTGACCGTGCTAATACGGTGTTTTTGACAGATATTGTAATATCTTAACTATATAGGGTACAAACATAACGGTTAAGGTATTTTTATTATGATTATTTCAAAGCCATCTTCAAAGCCCACTTTTAAATTATTACACCCATTTAGCCATATTTTTTTAGTTTTAAGTGCTTGTTTACCATTGAAATGTTTGCGTGGAATAGGTTGGTTATTGGGTACATTGGCGTATTATTTTAATAAAAAACGCCGTCATATCACCGCCTGTAATATTGCTATCGCTTTCCCAGAATTAACCAATAAAGCCAACGCCGCTTTAGTTAAAAAACATCTGCAACACATGGGTATGTCATTGTTAGATAGAGTCTGGCTATGGTTCGCACCATTATCTACCGTAAATCAACGCCTTATATTAACGGGATTTGAACATTTACCCAGCACGATATACACAATAACGGCGAATACAGTTAAATCTCAAGGGGTTATTTTACTAGTCCCTCATTTTATTGGTTTAGAAGCAGCAGGACCAGCATGGGTGTCTGAATGTCAAAAACGGGGTTTACCTATACCTGAATTTATTACTATTTTTCAAGCACAAAAAACAAGTTGGCAAGATGCCCTGTACCGTTATGGGCGTGGTCGATTTTCTGATGTATTGCAATTTACACGTCAAGACGGTATTCGCCCTATTATTAAAGGTATGCGTCAAGGGCGACATTTTTATTGCTTGCCTGACAATGATCATGGTGAAAAAGACTCTATATTCGTACCTTTTTTTGGTTTATTGGCGGCAACATTAACTGTATTGCCTAAACTTAGTCATTTAATGCAAACACCGATTGTTCCCTTAATTACACGTATGACACCCCAAGGCTACAGTATTGAAGTACAACCGCCGTGGCCTGTAATGAGTGGCAATCCCAACGACTTAATAGCTGAATTAAGTACTGTTAATACTGCAATAGAAAATTGGATTCGGTCTATGCCTGAACAATATTTATTTAGCCATCGCCGATATAAAACCCGTCCAGAAGGACACAGTAGTATTTATTAAACAATAGTGAGTAAAATGTTGAGATACTTTGTTATTTTACTAGTTACTAGCTACAATAAACTTTTAGACATTTTTACAATTTATCAGGAGAACTTTATGAAATTAGCCAGTAGTATTGCAGTTGCTTTGTCGTTAATGTTAGCATCAGGTGCAACATTGGCCAATAAATTTACTTTAAAAAGTACGGATATATCACACGGCGAATTTATGAAAAAATCGCAAGAGTTCCAAGGCTTTGGTTGTGAGGGTGGTAATTTGTCGCCTCAATTGTCGTGGAGTGATGCCCCAGAAGGTACAGAGTCTTTTGCTATTACTGCTTATGACCCTGATGCCCCAACTGGAAGTGGCTGGTGGCACTGGCAATTAGTGAATATTCCTAAAAACGTAACTACCTTAAATACGGGCGTAGGTACTCCTAATCATACTGAACTCCCTAAAAATAGTATTCAAATAAGTAATGATTATGGTGTAGCTGGTTTTGGTGGTGCGTGTCCGCCTGAAGGGCATGGAGCACACAGATATAGATTTACGGTGCATGCTTTGTCTAAAACCTTAGATTTACCTAAAGATGCTTCTGGTGCATTAACAGGGTATATGATTAATTCACACGCATTAGGTTCAAGCACAATTGAAGCACTATATAAACGTTAATAAATCATTATTAATATTAACAAGTCAGTGTATACCATTATGGCAACATACTAGGTAAAGCAAATATGAATGATATAGACTCGCGCATAGATTCACTTGAGCTACGTATGGCTGCAATTGAAAAACAACTGTATGTTGGCGTTAGGCCGCAGATAATTGAATCAAAGCCCGTGCCTGTTAGACAACAAGTAGTGTATGTACCGTCTGATATCGCTTCAATTAACGCGACTCAATTAATGGCCTGGTGTGCCAGTATCACCTTTGTTTTTGCCAGTTTGTATTTTTTAAAGCTGGTCTATGACACAGGCTGGTTAACGCCAGTTCGTCAAATTGGTTTATCGTATTTAGCCTCAATTTCGTTGGTTGTTTTTGGATTTTTATTTCAAAAAAAGGCTGATTCGTATTCCGCATACCTGCCTGCCGTTGGTTTAGTTGTTTTATACCTCACTACACTAGTTGCCCATTTGGTTTATGGCTTGTTTTCACCGTTAATTGCATTAGCTATGGTGTGTGTTATTACATTGTTCGGAATATGGTTGGGGCGGTATTATCAAAAGACTGTATATTTAATTTTTTCTGCTGTTGGCGTTTACCTTTCTCCTTTGCTTGTTCAGGCGGAACAAAGGCAATTAATTGATTTAGTTCTATATTATTCTGCTTGGAGTTTATTGTTTTCTTTTTGTGCGGTACAAGAAAATAGACGCTTCACCTATGTGTTGCCGATGTATTTGGCCATTTTAGGTTTTGATGCCGTATTTAGAATGACTGGCAGTAATGAGTGGGGCATAGCAGTGATATATCAGTTTATTCAGTTTTTAATTTTTGCATTGACTACCATTACTTTTAGCGTAAAGAATAAAAGCCTTTTAAAACAAGACGAAGTGTTTCCGCACGGCATTGCTTTACTTTTATTTTATGCACTTGAGTATGCACGTTTGCAAGAGCATTTACCGCATTTAGTGGATTACTTTGCTTTATTAAGTGCTGTTATGGTGTACGGTTTTTATGTCATTGCTAAGCATTATTATAATGAGTCTAATTATTTTAAGTCAGGTGCAGTGTTGGTTAGCTGGTATTGTTCTTGGGTTGTGCTACAAGCTGGTTTTTTTGGAGTAATCGGTTATAGCTGGTTACCTTGGGCGGCATTGGTTACCCCCTTGATTTATTTTAATTTTAAGCTATTAAAGTCTATAGAATCAGATGTTTTAATACCGATTCATTCAGTGTGTGCTATCGTATTTATATCGGGATATTGTATGCTGTTGGGCATAAATTGGTTTCAAATTCCTTTTCCTACACCACAACCGACACTGGCATTGTGTGTTTATACTATTTTGTTATACGGTATTTATTGGAGTTTTCAAGCAGTCAGTTTTGTATCACCCATATCATTGTATGCAGGGCATTTAGCATTTATGGGTGTTTTGGCGTCTTGGGTAAATTACAATATATATTTATCAGCTTTATGGGTCTTATACGGGGTGGTATTATTACTGGTGGCTACTAAATTTACAGATACAGTCATTGGAAAGTCTGCCTTGTTATTATTTGCTGTCGCCGCGTTTAAAGTTTTATTTTTTGATTTGTCGGGCAGCAATTCTATGTCTCGGGTATTTGTTTTAGTTGTCGTAAGTATTGCTTTATATGTGGGTGGTTGGTTGTATCAAACGTTGTTTAAAAAGTAAGGTAGCAATAGATTAATTAGTGACTAAAGGACATATTAGTTTATTTAGACGGTTTTTAAGGTTATTCAGGATGAAAATTAGTATAAAGCAAAAACATAAGTCAATTAATCTACCTTGCGAGTTTGAACTTCCAGAATTTTCTGTTTTAACTGGGAAAAATGGAAGTGGTAAAACTCATTTGTTAGAAGCAATTGCTGACAATACAAAGTCTGAAGTATATATAAATGACAAACTCATAAAAAATATTACATACATTGGATTTAACGGATTAAATCCTACTATTGAGGAAACCTGTAACCCACAAACGCTAGCACAACATATTAAAATGTTGTGGGGAAATTACGAGCATATATTAAAAAATAATTACACTTATCACAAATCAATCAGTAATGATACGAGCTTTAGTTTAAATTCAATACATATTGACCAAAATTCAAAAAAGTATATTTCGCATGTAATTGAAAAAACTAGAAAAGTACCTGAGGCATTAACTGAAACTGATTTTTTAACTCATTTTGATGCCTCATTTATGGCGAAAAATGACTTTTTTACAGCTCAATTTGCTCTTATTTTTAAAATTTATCATAAGAAACAAGAAGAAAATAATTACAATGAATACCGTCAATCAAAAGGCGAAAAAATTTCAAAACCTGTTTTAACACAAGAAGAGTTTGAGAAAAGCTTCGGCGTTCCTCCGTGGGACTTCATTAATAAAATTTTTCGTGAAACGAAAATACCGTATGAGGTCAATAATCCGACTGACACTCATTTAGAATCAAGTTTTAATTTTAGATTAAAAGACACGGCTAATGATTTAGAGATTAGTTCAATGGACTTATCTACGGGTGAAAAAGTGCTAATGTCGCTCGCACTCGCCATATACAATACTGGCGGAGATTTAGAAAAGCCAGATTTACTATTGCTTGACGAGCCTGATGCAGCTCTTCATCCGTCAATGTCTAAAATGATGGTAGATGTATTAAATAAAAATATAGTCAAGGAAAATAAAATCCCAATAATTATTTCAACGCATTCACCCACCACAATAATCGCTTCAGATGGTATTGCAATTTACCAAATGATTAAAGGTGATAATAAGCCAACAAAAATATCTACTCAAAAAGCTGTAGAGTTACTTTCTTCTGATATTCCATTTTTAAAAATATCAAATGATAAAAGGAGAACAGTATTTGTTGAAAGTGAATATGATGCAAAGTATTATGAACGTCTAACAAATATTTATTTATGTATTGAGCAACTGCCATCAGCGCCCTTTTATTTGCCAGTTAAAAAATTAAAAAAAGATGGTCCAAACTGTACTGACGTTATTAATATAGTAGATAATTTATCAAAAAACGGTAACGAGCAAGTATACGGAATTATTGATTGGGACGGAAAAAATACTAGTAAAGGCAGAGTGATAGTCAATGGTGAAAATGATAGATATACTATGGAAAATTATCTGCTTGACCCTCTACTGATGGGATTGCTTTTTATCAGAGAAAAGAAATTAAATTTTTCTGATTTTAATTTGAGTTCTTATTCTAGCTATGTGGAAGCTAATAAATTAATAGAGTCTGACGCACAATTAATAGTAGATAAAGTTTTAAAAGATTTAGGGCTATATTCAACAAATACAAAACCATATACCCTTCAAAATGGTTGGACTTTAAATATTACTGAAGAATTTAATTTGCGTAAAGGACACAGCTTAGAAGTGCTATACAAAGATAAATACCAGTTTTTAAAATCGTATCGCAGAGAAGATGAATTAAAAAAAAGTGTTATTGAAAAAGTAATTAATGACTATCCAAAGTTCACACCGAGAAAAATATTTGAAACAATATTGAAAATAAAGTAACGACTACTAGCTTATTTTAATTAGTTTTATTAGTATCATCACAATGACTTGCAAGTTTTATAGAATTGTTCTATAATTTCTTTCTTCGCAAATGAAACACAAATAAAACTGTGTTAAATATAAAAAGCGAACGATCTTTAACAATTAGACAGTCG
>JBEDNN010000012.1:0-7806 GCA_041170585.1 Pseudomonadota bacterium
TCTTAAAAATAGGGTATTGCTACTTAAAAATAGTTTTTGTATTTTTTATCTAAAATAAGCCTTATTTTTGCTAAGAAAATATTATAAATATACGACTTAACCATATTAAAGTAGCAATGCCAAAAATAGGTATATAAATTTATATGAGTTTTTTAGCTTATAGAGTCGCTGTTGCCATCGATGATTTCTATGATGTAGTTAAGATTATTTAGAGGCAGTATATCAGTCATATTATTAAAGTAAAAATAAAATATAGATATTTTATAGATGTTTTGAGTTTTAAAAGTTAAAGTCTGAATCAAGATTTTCAGAATTTAAGGGTTTTTAATCCTATTTTATCCTTTAATCTTAAAAATCCTGATTCTAATAATATCTATGCTTTAAAATACTTTAATGAAATCTTTACGCACAATTACTGACTTTTTAAACGCCTATGACGAGCAACATTTATTGCCTGAAGATGTCAATGACCATACGGCACGGGCTTTGTCAGCTGCAAAGCTGCCTGCTGCCGCACATTGTTTTATACACTTAAATGACAATGCTCCCCAACAAGCCGAGCGGGCAGCAGCTTTGGGGTCGCCTTTGGGCGGTATCGCCATTCATATTAAAGATAATTTTGATGTAGCGGGACAAGTAACCACAGCGGGCAGTAAAGTATTACAAGGGCAAGCACCCGCAACTCAAGATGCAACTGTTGTCTCACGCTTAAAATCGGCAGGTGCGGTTATATTAGGTCGTAGCAATATGAGCGAATTTGCCTATAACGCAACAGGCACTAATCCAAATTATGGTTCACCCAGTTGTGCCGCTGACCCTTTAGTTCAACGTATTTCAGGCGGCAGTACCAGCGGCGGGGCAGTTGCCGTTGCCCTAAATATTGGTTGGGCGAGTATTGGCACAGATACGGGCGGTTCAGTGCGTATTCCAGCGGCTTTAAACGGCGTAGTAGGCTGGAAACCGACAGCAAGCCGTATGCCTATGCAAGGCTGTTATCCTTTATCGCCTAGTTTAGACAGTATTGGTTTAATCACTAGAAATGTCGCTGATACGATTTTAATTGATGATATTATGGCTAACTCGCCGACACAATGGATTGAGCGTACGTGTAAAGGTATGCGGTTTATTGTGCCAGAGAATTTCTTTTTAGAAGGTATGGATATTCAGGTACAAAATAGTTTTGAGGCAGCTTTAAATGCTTTATCACAAGCAGGTGCGAATATTGAAATGCAGTCATTGCCTAGTTTAGAGCATATAAAAAATGTAGTAGAGCTTCAAGATTTATGGCGTATTCCTGCTTATGAAGCTTGGTGTTTTCATAAAATCCAGCAGAACTCAAATGGTTTAGAGTGTTTAGATTTTTCTGGTTATGATCCCCGCGTTACCGTGTTTATTCAAGCAGGTGAAACCGTTACTGCAGAACAATATGCCGCTTCAGTGCAAGCACAAACACAGTGGGCTGGGATATTAGCAGCTGAATTATCACCCTATGACGCTTTATTATCACCGACTGTACCGATTACTGCCCCTGTAATGCAAGGTATATTGGACAGTGATGAATTATTTTTTAAAATCAATAATCTATTGTTACGTAACCCCAGTATTTTTAACAATGCAAATGGCTGTGCAATTAGTTTACCGTGCCATACCGATGAATTGCCTGTAGGCCTGATGCTAGGGCATAGCCATTTAAAAGACGGTCGTGTTTTAACGGCAGCCCGTGCAGTAGAAAAAGTATTGACACATTTACGTCGTCCACATCAAGCTTAAACATTAAACATTAAATATTTAGGTATCCCGTGCGTTTAAATCAAGTTAAATTAGTAGGCTTTAAGTCGTTTGTTGATCCCACTGTTTTTCAATTGTCCAGTCAATTAGTGGGGATTGTTGGGCCTAATGGTTGTGGAAAATCAAATATCATTGATGCGGTGCGTTGGGTTTTGGGGGAATCTAAAGCGTCAGAACTGCGTGGTGAAACGATGCAAGACGTTATTTTTAATGGGGCGGGTAACCGTAAACCTGCTTCGCGTGCCAGCGTAGAATTAATTTTTAGCAATGAATCAGGTCGGGTTAGTGGACATTGGGGACAATTTAGCGAACTTGCAGTCAAGCGTACTTTAACCCGCGAAGGGGCATCACAATACTATATTAATAATCAAGTAGTCCGTCGGCGAGATGTGCAAGATGTATTTATGGGAACAGGTTTAGGTGTACGAGCCTATGCGATTATTGGTCAGGGTATGATTAGCCGTATTATTGAGGCTAAACCCGATGAGTTACGCGTTTTTTTAGAAGAAGCTGCAGGTGTAAGTCAATATAAAGAGCGTCGCCGTGAAACTGAACACCGTCTAAATGATACGCGGGATAACTTGTCGCGCGTTGCTGATATTGTGCAAGAATTAGATAAAAATATTGTTAAATTGACGCAACAAGCACAAGTCGCCACACAATACAACACACTTAAAAATACTTTACATACTAAACAATGTTTATTGGCTTTTGTACGCCAACAAGCAGCCAGTTATGAGCGTAACGCCTTTGCATTGAAAATTGAATCTGTACAACTTCAACTAGAAGCAAGTATTATTGAGTTGCGTCAGCAAGAGGCTTTCTTGACACATACACGGCAACAGCAACATTGTATCAATATTAGTTTACATAACGCACAGTCTACAGTATTTAATACTACAAATAATCTAACAAAATTGGAAGCAGACGTACGTTTATATAATGAACGTCGCCATCAATTAGAAGCAAATATAGAAAAGCAAACAGCCGAAAAATTGCTATGGGATAACCGTCAAGTAGAAGCGAATCAACAACAAATATTAAATCAAAATGCTTTAAATGAATTAGATTTATCATTAGAAACACAACAAGCCGCACTGGAGGAAGCACAAGCTCACGGTGAAAATTTAACCATGCTATATGATGAGGCACAAGAGCATTTATATCAAATTCGTTTAAATTATTCAGATGCACAGGTTCATCAAGCGACTACTTCATCACAACGAATGTTGTTAGAAAAAAATCAAACTGTAATAAAACAATCATTAAGCCGTGTACAACAGGCACAAACCAATTTAATATCGCCTAATTTGGAACAATTGGCTGCAACACAAGTAAAATTAACTGATATACAACAATCGCTTGTTTCATCAAAAAAAGATTTAGACTGCTGTATAGCCATAGAAAACGAAGCGATTTTTGCGGTAGAGCAAGCCAGCGTAATAGACAAACAACACCGCCTTGAGTTGCAAAAATTAGAGGCGCGTCACCTTGCTTTGGATACAGTACACCGTAAAATGTATGCTGCTAGTCATATTCAAAAGTGGCTAAATACGCATGGTTTTGAACACACTCAACGCTTTTGGCAACATATACGGGTTAATAATGGCTGGGATATTGCAGTTCAATCTATATTACGTTACCGTGCTCAAGCATTGTTTGTCGCAGATACACATTTTAAAGACTTAAAAGTGTTTATAAAATCACTGGCGGTTGATGATTTTCCGCCCGCAAGTATTATTTTTATTGATGATTTAGCAAATAATAATATAAATAATAATAATATAAATATTGTAACCAGTATAAATACTGTAAATACTACAAACACTATAAGTGATATAAATGGTTTAAATGATAAATTAAATACAAAAAATTTATTATCATTATCATCACATATACGTTTAAAAAACCCTGATTTACAAAATATCATTAATATTTGGTTTGAACAGGTTTATTGTGCAGATAATTTATTAATGGCGATAACCCAACGCAAACAATTACCAAATAATGGGGTCTGGGTTACTCCTGAAGGACATAGAGTTGATGCGGTGTCTATACAGTTATTTGCAGCAGAAACATTGGAAGATACTGCTTTATTGCGTCAAAATGAATTAGAACAATTGGCATTACAAATAAAAGCTGAACTGATTCAAGCCAATGAAGCAGAATCACAATTAAAACACTGGCAACTTAACCTAAATAATGCCAAACAAAATAAAACAAAAGGTTACCAACGATTAACTCAATTAACGCAACATGCCCATCAGATTGAATTAGAACACTTACATTTACAACAAGCATTACAACAATTTGATATACGAACGAATCAATTGCAAACTGATGAAATAGAATACACAACCCAGCTACAGACAACCATAGAGCAGCTATCACAGCTAGATGAGCAATTAACGTTGGCGGATAAACGTTTATACCAAGAGCAATTAATGCTTGATGATGCCAACGAGCGGGTGAAGCAAACACAATTAGCAGTTAATACACATCGCCAGCGCGAACAGTTAATATATAACACCTTACAAGATACGGCTTATCAACACCGTAACTTGTCTGAACGGTTGCAAGAGTTAAAGCGTACACAAGCGACAGCAGCAGAATATATATTAAAAATATCGCAAGCACAATTTGATGCACAACAAAATCTAGACACTTTGGACAATAGCGTTGTACAACAAGCTTTGCCTGATGCGGTTAAAATGCGTTCGGAAGCAGAACACATATTATTACAAGAGCGTCAAAAGCTAGAAAATTTAAATAGTGAATTACGTATTCAAGACGAACGACGTATGCAGTTAGAACGGGCAATTGACCCTTTGCGTAATACTGTTGTTGCTTTGCAGTTAAAAGAACAAGCTGCACGTTTATCAGTAGAACAATTTACAGAACAATTAAACAGTTTAAAAAATAATTCAGGTTTTGGTGATATAGATACAAATGTATGGGAAAATCAACTAGATTTACCAAAGCAAGCCGTACTTGTTGCAAATATTGCTACATTGCAAAAAAATATTGATGCTTTAGGAGCAGTTAATTTAGCTGCTTTACAAGAATTAAAAGAAATTCAATCACGTTATGATTATTTAAATAATCAAATGCAAGATTTATCTTCGGCAATGGCTACGTTAGAAACCGCAATTCTTACAATTGATCATGAAACAAGGACAATGCTTCAAACGACGTTTAATCAAGTGAATCAATATTTTGGTAATTTGTTTCCGCAGCTATTTGGTGGTGGTGAAGCCTCTTTAGTAATGGCTGGCAATGATATATTAAATGCGGGCGTACAAGTGTTAGCACACCCTCCGGGGAAACGTAATAGTAGTATTCATTTGTTGTCAGGGGGGGAGAAAGCACTCACGGCAACTGCATTGGTATTCGCCATTTTTCAACTGAATCCCGCACCATTTTGTTTATTAGACGAGGTTGATGCCCCTCTTGATGACAGTAATACCGATCGGTTTGCAAAAATGGTCACCCATATGTCTAGTCAAACGCAGTTTGTTTTTATTAGTCATAATAAAATTGCTATGGAGATGGCACAACAGTTAATTGGTGTTACTATGCAAGAGCAGGGCATATCACGTATTGTTTCAGTAGATATGCAGGCAAACCATATTATTTAAATATATCAAACCTGTTTAATACATTTAATACATTAAGTATATATACAAAAATTAATACAAAAAATTAAATTACGGTAATGTTCAAATAGCACTGATACAAGAAATTTAATAATTAAGAAGTAATTAGTAAAATTAGTAAGATAACACACCAAAATAAATATTGTAAAAGTTATAATTTAACATTACCTAAATTACTTAATAGTATTTTTAGTAATTTAATAAATAAATAATAAGCACTAACAATATTGATTTTATAACTAAGGAGTTAAATTATATGAATAATTCGTCAATTATATTTAAGAAAATAAGCCTTACATTTATTTTTAAACCTATATTTTTATTTAATATAGGGATTATTTTATGGGTGTCAGCTTGTACTAGCATAGACTTAGACCCAGCACCTGTAGTAGACCGTAACCATAATCAATTTTATACTATTGATAATAATATAATTAATAACAATAATAATAATAACAATAATTCACATACGCCTTCGTATTCAATTGAACAGCCTATACTGTTACCAGTAGTCCGTGATGGTAAAACACACAGTGTGCGACAGACTGATACTCTATACTCTATTGCTTTAGAATATGGATTAAGTTATCGCGATTTAGCTATTTGGAATGGTATTATTGATCCAAATTATATTCAATTAAACCAAGTATTACGTTTAACACCGCCTGATAGTGTTAGTCATCAAATGACTGATGTAATTATACCTAATACAAATAGTATATCCAATAAAAATATAAATAATAATGGCGTTGCATATAGTTTGCCTGTTATTCTTCAAAACAGTAACGAAAACTCACCCGTAGTATATTCATTGTCTACGGAAGTACCAAAGCCTATAGAAGTACCAAAGCCTATAGAAGTATCAAAGCCTATAGAAGTATCAAAGCCTACAATTTCGGTAATTAAAAATAATATACCTAATATTCAAACTGGCGATGTAATATGGCAATGGCCTGTTAATAGCCGAACTTTTTCGTCTTACAATGATACTAAAAAAGGTATTGATTTTTCTGGGGTAATAGGCGACGAAGTACTTGCTGCGGCCGATGGTAAAGTGGTTTATTCTGGAGAAAATTTAAAGGGTTATGGCAAAATGTTAATTATAAAACACAATGATGTTTATCTCACTGCATATGCACATAACAGTAAATTATTAGTAAAAGAAAATGCCTTGGTTAAACGTGGGCAAAAAATTGCTGAAATGGGTAATACTGAATCTGAAAGTATCAAAATGCACTTTGAGATACGTCGCAGTGGCAAGCCCGTAGATCCAATTAAATTATTACCTACAAACAAATAATTAAGTGTTAAAAAATTAATATAAACATAAATACAAATACAAATATTAATATTAATATTAATATAAAGATAAATATTAATATAAAGATAAATATTAATATAAAGATAAATAATTATTATGATACCTATTCTTATATTTGATATTGAAACAGTTCCTGATGTTGAAGGTATGCGTCGCTTATACCCACAATTTACGGCGTTAAATGAAACTGATTTATTTCAGGCCGTCTGTACTGAACGTTTTGGTATAGACACTGACCGTACATTTTTGCCGCATCATTTACAAAAAATATGTGCTATTAGTTGCGTGTTACGGGCAGGTAGTGCCACACCCAATAGTAGCGATGCTTGTTTTAAGGTGTGGACTTTAGGCGATTTAGAAAGCAGTGAAGCTACTATTATTCATAAATTTTTTAAATTAATTGATCATTACACACCGCAGTTAGTGAGTTGGAATGGGGGTGGGTTTGATTTACCTGTTTTACATTATCGGGCTTTAATTCATGGTATTGCAGCACCGCGTTATTGGGATAACGGCGAAGAAACCCGTGAATTTAAATACAATAATTATTTATCACGCTATCACTACCGTCATTTAGATTTAATGGACGTTTTAGCGGCTTATCAACCACGTGCCAACGCAGGTTTAGATGAAATCGCTAAACTGTGCGGTTTTGCTGGAAAATTAGGCATTGATGGAAGTCAAGTGTTTCAGGCTGTACAAAATGGCCGTTTAGATGAGGTACGTAATTATTGTGAAACCGATGTAATTAACACCTATTTAGTCTATACACGTTTTCAGCAGATGCGTGGGCATTGGTCGTCTGAAGTGACTCAAGCAGAACAGTTATTGGTTCGGCACACTTTAACTGATGCGGCACTACAATCGCCCCACTGGAAAAATTATTTAGACGCTTGGGTTTAGTGGGCTTTAAAGTTAATAAAAATAATGGCATTGCTACTTTAATATGGTTAAGTCGTATATTTATAATATTTTCTTAGCAAAAATAAGGCTTATTTTAGATAAAAAATACAAAAACTATTTTTAAGTAGCAATACCATA
>JBEDNN010000013.1:0-2999 GCA_041170585.1 Pseudomonadota bacterium
CTAATTAAATAATGGCATTGCTACTTTAATATGGTTAAAGTATATATTTCTAAAATTTTCTTAGCAAAATAAAGCTTGCGTAAGATAAAAAACACAATAACTATTTTTAAGTAGCAATACCTAAATAATTAATAATGATTATTAATGATTTTATCAGCACTTACTTAGTACTTATTTAGTATATTGACATAAATATACAATTTATTGTTGATAGGTAAAGGTGTTTAATAAAATATAGATATTTTTAGTTTATATTGATTTTTGAGTTTAATACTTAAATATAAGTAATTATGGTAATGTTAAATTTTAACTTTTACAATATTTATATTGGTGTGTTGTCTTAGTGATTTTACTAATTACTTCTTAATTATTAAATTTCTTGTATCAGTGCTATTTGAACATTACCGTAATTATTTATTTTCATATTTTATATTTTATATTTTAATTTTTTTAAAAAAGGAGTTTTATATGTCTTTTGATTTACCCACCCGAACTACCCAAGCTATTGTAGTCAATACAACGCAAAACCAAGTGTTGCGTCAAACCTATATGTTACTTGCGATTAGCCTTATTCCCACCATTTTAGGTGCGGCAATTGGTGTTTCAAGTGGTTTAGCTAATACGATGCGTTTTAGTCCCATGATGACTATGGGTATATTTTTAATCGGTTCATTTTGGATGATGCACATGGTACAGAAAAATAGTACTACATCAACAGGAATTACGTGGTTAATGGCGTTTACCTTTTTTATGGGTTTGATGTTATCACGTATTATTGACCGTACCTTAAACTACGCCAACGGCGGTGAATTGATTATGTTAGCTGTAGGCGGTACAGCAGCCATTTTTGCAGCAATGGCTGGTCTAGCAGGTTTTATTAAGCGTGATTTAAGCTTTATGGGAAAGTTCTTAATGATTGCTACGATAGCCTTGTTAGTCGCTGGAATTGCTTCAGTATTTTTAAATATTCCGGGATTTGCTTTGGTTTTAACTGTTATTTGTTTAGTTTTATTTTCTGCTTATTTGATGTACGATTTAAACCAAATTATTAATGGTGGTGAAACAAACTATATCACTGCCACCTTAAGTGTTTATTTAAATATTTATAATATTTTTAGTGCTTTATTGTCTTTACTTGGCATTGGTGGCAGCCGTGAATAGTTAGTAAGAATCAGTGTGTGTAATTAAAAAGTGTTGTTTGCTGGTATAAAAAATCAAAATATATCAGTAAACAACACTCTTTGTATGTGTATTAGACAAGTATGTAACTAAATTAACTAGCAATACTAACAAGACGAGTATTCAAATAAGGTATCAAAGCCTCTGAACCACCTTCGCTGCCATAACCACTGTCTTTAACGCCACCAAATGGTAACTCTGGCCAAGTAACTGCTGCTTGATTAATCCAAAGCATACCGACTTGTAGCTCATTAGAAAAACGATATATTGTTTTTAATGAACTGGTATACGCATATGCCGCTAATCCATACGATAAACGGTTGGCTTCGTTAATCGCTTCATCTAATACATCAAATGCGCGAACACAAATAATTGGTCCAAAGGGTTCTTGATTGAACACGTCTGCTGTGGTTGGTACATCGTCTAATAGAGTTGGGGCAAAAAAATTTCCCAATGTGCCAATACGCTGTCCACCTGCCAGTAAAGTTGCTCCACAATGTAAAGCATTATGGGTGAAGGATTCCATAGCAGTGACGCGCCGTGCATTGGCAAGTGGCCCTAGGGTAGTTGTATCGATTAATCCATCACCTATGACAATTTGGCGCATATGTGTTAATAACGCTTTATTAAAAGCTGTTTTAATGCTGCGGTGGATTAAAAAACGTGATGGTGCAATGCACGCTTGTCCTGCATTACGAAATTTAGCTGTGGCAACACTTTTAACAGTGGCATCAATGTCTGCATCTTCTGCAACAATGACGGGAGCGTGGCCACCCAGTTCCATAACACAAGGTTTCATATACTTACCAGCCAATGATGCCAATTGTTTACCAACGGCAGTAGACCCTGTAAATGTAATCACCCGTATTGTAGGGTGTGCAATTAAATAGTTAGAAATATCTGAGGGGATACCGTACACTAAACCAATGACACCTGCTGGAATGCCTGCATCAATAAAGCTTTGAATAAACGCTGCTGGCGAAGCGGGTGTTTCTTCAGGACCTTTAATGATAATACTACACCCTGCAGCTAAAGCGGCAGACAACTTACGTGCAATTTGATTGATTGGAAAGTTCCAAGGCGTAAACGCTGCGACTACACCAATGGGTTCTTTTAATACGGTATTGTGTACATCAGGTATACGTGATGGCACTATTTTTCCGTAGACGCGCCGGCCTTCGTCAGACATAAACTCAATAATTTCAGCAGCAGCCATTATTTCGGCACTGGCCTCAAACAAAGGTTTGCCTTGTTCTTGTGTCATTATTTCGGCAATATAATTAACCCTTTTACGCAGTAATTCAGCCGCATAGCGCATCAATTTGCCTCGCTCAACAGCGGGTGTTTTACGCCAAATTTCAAACCCTGTAGCCGCAGCTGTGAGTGCATCATTTAAATCTGTTATGCCTGCTTGGGCTAAACGAGCAATCTCTAAATTAGTCGCAGGGTTTAATACCGCTAAAGTTTTACCATCAGCAGCGTCTACCCAGCGGTTATTAATCAATAATTGGGTGTTAGGGTAAATAAATGGGCGAGTTGTTTGGTTTAGCAGCATTTTAAACAATCAATTAATATTAAAAAATAATAAAAATAATAAAAATAATAAAAAGTAATTAAGTAATAATCAAAAAAATGATAATGTTAAATTTTAACTGTTATGTTTTAGCTTGTAATAGTAGGCTCAATATTTAAACTGTAAATGGGGTAATGTTAAATTTTAACTTTTACAGTATTTATGTTGGTATATTGTCTTGTTGATTTTACTAATTATTTCTTAATTATTAAATTTCTTTTATCAGTGATATTTGAACATTACCCAA